>JAQUAB010000002.1 GCA_028687475.1 Candidatus Gracilibacteria bacterium
CATGAGCGTTATTCTCAGAGAATACGAGCAAAGACTCGATTCAGTTGCAACACTTATCCAAAAAGTGAAAGATCGTCAATCACAAACTACTGGAGATTTGGTAAAGCGATATGAAGTATTTCGTCAATAGTCTAACTTGCATTTTCCACGTTTTTCATATACTGACTTCTAGTCAAAAGCGTTCGAGCGGCTATCACCCGCGAGCTGAGGAAAGAAATGTTTCTGTCATTGCGAGAAACGAAGCAATCCAGCAACAAAGTAGAATCCTCCGGAGTTGTAACACTTCGTGAAAAAATCTACCAATCAAGTATCCGCTTTCGGTGGTACCTCTTGGATTCGTCATTGCGAGGAACGAAGCAATCCAGCAATAGAAAATCTAAGCCCTAAGCACACGTTTATTTCGTGGGCTTTTTTGGTTTTATGAAGAAATTCCTGAAAAAACATTTATGAAGAATTATTTTATGAATAGTTATCACTTTAGTAGTAGTACATTTTATTGTTAATTTTGAGCTTATTCAGAATACAAAAATGATCTGAGAATCATGGATTAATCTTATAAATTGATGTATTCTTATTATTACAATGTCCATTGGATCAATTTTTCTTATATGGTTACTATTTTTGATGCACAAAGAAACAGCAAAAGATTTAGAAAGATTCCTCTTAAAGAATCTTACAACAGCATGTTTCCTGCTAATTATGATTCTGGGGTTTCATGGAATCTTATGAAATATAGAGAAGAATTTTACTCTAACTGCTATAGGAGCAATACTTGTATTCTGGTACTGATATAAAACTTATGAAAGAGATAAAGAAATTCAATTAATACAATATTTTTCTGAGAAATATAATAAAATAAACTATGAGATAAAGAATGCGGAAGAATACAGTGAAGATTTAATGATAGCAAGATTTTCTGAATTAATTAATCTTTGGTATAGTGAGTTCCATTTATGGAAACAATGATATATATCTGATAGCTTGTGGAATGATTGGGAATATTGGATTAAATCAGACACTTTCATTTATATAGACGAAGGTCGAGCAGGCTATAGTGATAGATATTGATATAAATATCAACTTGAGGATGCTAAGGCATTTGATATTTATTTTTTGAAAGCACTAAGTTGAAATATTGGATTTTTTAAATTTTCTAAAGAAAAAAAGTATTGAATGATAAGTTGGAAAGATTTTCTTTTAATGTTATATCCAACCATTAATGATTGCCATAAAATGATACAAAAACATACAAAAGAAGATATTAAAGAGTTATGATCTTTTAAATATATAAATGAATTATTCATCGCCCTCGAATCTGATCTTAAATAATAACTATTCTCCCATGTCCTTCCCCTCCATCTCCCCAAAACAATCCTTTCCAGCCCTCGAATTTTAAACCAACTTTTTTCTCATGCCAAAACAATACCTCATCTTCGATTTCGATGGTACGCTCGTGGATAGTCTATGAGATACTGGGAAAACCATACTCAGCATACTTTCTGAAGTTCCTGACACGAACATCGACAAGGCAAATGAATATTTCCTGAAAAGTACATGAACACCACTGATTCAACAAATTGAAGAATTTTATACATGAAGAAATATAAATTCCCGAGAATTAAGTGAGAAAATATATACAAAATTTCTCACATTTGATTGGCAATTTTTCCCATGAGTTCGAGAAAAGATCCAGGAATTGGCAGGAAAATATACGCTTTTTCTCACCACAGGAAACTCGACTCCGGTAGCTGAGAAACACCTCAAAAAATCGGGAATCTATGAGTATTTCGCAGTCATTCTCTGAAGTGAAAAAATACTCAAATGACACCAACATCTGGAAATATTCGAATGATATTCCCAAGACAAAGAGTTCTATCAGAAATCTATCTACATTGGCGATGGGAATTCAGACAGAGACTTCGCCAGAGAAAAATGAATCGACTTCATCCATATCTGAAATTCTGGAATAGACAAATATGAGATTCCTTCAGTAGTTGATATTGATTCGATTCTCAATCTTCTCACCTAGTTTTTAATCTTGAATTTTTAATCTTTAATTTTGAATTATCATGTTCCCCTCTATCTCCCCAAAACAATCATTCCCAGCTTTCGAATTTTAGATTTATTTTATGTATTTTTTATGCACGTTCTTCTCTGTGGCATATCTTGAGTATGAAAAACAACACTTGCAAAACAGTTAAGTAAGGATTTTTGATTGATTTGTAGTACATCAAGTGATGATATTCATACATGGATTCGTAAGAACTTCTGATTTTTAGGACAGGGTGAATTGGATATTAACTCTCCGGAATATAAAATAACTCAACTTATAACAAAAGTATATCAACAAGTTGAGATACTTTTACAATCAAGAAGAAAAAATATGGTGATTGATGCTGCAAATCAAACTGAAAAGATACGATCTAGGATAGCTAAGTTGCTGCCTGAAAAACCGATAATCATATATATAACTTGTAACCAGGAAGAGCTTTATCATCGTTTACAAAATCGGGATAATCCAGAAGTATGGTTAGAATTGCATCTCAAACAAAAAACTAGCTTTGAACCTCCTGAAAATCCAGATATAATCTATAATACTTCAACTGATTCCTACGAGTATGTAAAACATCAAATTGCCTTAAGAGGCAAAAATAAATAGCTTTAAAAATCAAAACTTTTTAACTTTCATTCTATGCCTTTCCCATCCATCTCCCCAAAACAATCATTCCCAGCTCTCGAATCCGAGATTCTCGCGTATTGGAAAGCGAACAATACCTTCAAGAAATCCATCGAATCCCGTCCAGAGGACAATCCATACCGATTCTACGACGGTCCTCCATTTATCACCGGAACTCCGCACTATGGAAGTCTTCTTTCAAGTATCGTGAAGGATGTGGTCGGACGATACTGGACGATGCGCGGCAAGCGTGTCGACCGCGTCTGGGGTTGGGACTGTCATGGTCTCCCGATAGAGGAAAAAGTCCAGAAAAAGCTCGGTCTCAAGTCAAATCGCGAAATCGAGGAACACGGGGTAAAGTCATTTATCGACGGTTGTTATGAATATACTCAATCTACCTCTGCAGAGTGGGATTGGTATATCGACAAGATCGGTCGTTGGGTGGATATGGATCGTGCGTATCGCACCATGGATCAGGACTATATGGAGTCCGTGATGTGGGTGTTCAAGCAGCTCTGGGACAAGGGTCTCATCTACGAGGGAAAGCGTGTTTCGCTCTACTCTTGGAAGCTCTCGACTCCGATTTCCAACTTTGAGGTGGCGATGGATGACACGTATCAGGACGTGAACGACCCAGCGATTACGGTGAAGTTCCGACTTGAGGCTAATGATAAATTCCCAGAAAATACCTCTATCCTCGCCTGGACGACGACTCCATGGACAATACCTGCGAATATGGCGCTCGGAATAGGGGAGAAGATTACCTACGTTCTCGTAGAAAATAATGGTGAGAATTATATCGTTGCTGCAACTCGTGCGGAGACCGTATTCAAAGGAAAAGGAGAATACACGGTTGTTCGTGAATTCTCTGGCGCTGACCTCGTCGGACTCTCATATATTCCACCATTTCCAGAGTACTATAAGAATAAGTGGGATGCCTTATCTCCTGAGTGAGTTCAATCAGAAATTCTAAAACATTTAACCAATTCTAAAGCGTATTTTGATTGATTAAAAGAAGGAAGACTTAGAACTTATCACAAAGTTTATGCTGCGGATTTCGCGACTGATACCGATGGTACTGGTATCGTACATATCGCGCCAGAGTTCGGAGATGTCGACTTCGGTCTCGCGAAAAAGTACGGAATCCCCGTGACAGAGGCAATGGACGAGGCAGGGAAGTACACGGCAGAGATTTTCGACTACGAAGGGACTCACTACCTCGACCTCGAGAATCCTGAGAAATGAGCCAACAAGATCAATATCGAACGCATGAAGGCGAACAATACACTCTTCAAGCTTGAATGAATCACACACCGCGTGCCATTCTGTCCACGCTCTGGAACTCCACTCATGCAGCGCGCACAATCATCATGGTTCATCGATATCCAATCACAGAAAGACAAGCTCCTCGAAGCGAACAAGCAGATTAACTGGTTCCCAGAATACTTGAAGGAAGGTCGATTTGCAAAGGGAATCGAATCCGCGCCAGACTGGTGCATCTCTCGTACTCGTTTCTGGTGAGCACCGATGCCAGTGTGGATGGGAGAAGACGGCGAGCAACTCGTTATCGGTTCTCGTGAAGAGATTTTCGAACTCAACAAGCCGTTTGGACAACTCACGAAGCTCATCATCACTCGCCATGCAGAAAGTGTTGCAAATGTAGAAAAACACTATGACGATACTGGGGATTCTCCGCTCTCAGAAAACGGAAAGAGACAGGCTGAAGAACTCATGGCAGAACTGAAAGATAAATGAATTGATATCATTATCACTTCACCGTTTCTTCGCGCAATCCAGACAGCAGAACCTCTCGCAAAAGAACTTGGAATTAAAATTATTACAGATGATAGACTGAAAGAAACTGATCATGGAAAATTTGCAAATGCAGACTACAACAATGAAAATACTCGGAAACTTGTTCGCGAACAAAGAGATAGAATTTTTACAGATAAAAGCGTAAAATTCTGAGAAACAGGAGAATCATATACAGATGTCGAAATGCGAGTAAAAACCGTAATAGAAGAAATATGTGAAAAATATCCTGGAAAAACTGTGTTTATCGTGAGTCATGGATTCCCTGTCAGAATAGCTACAGAATATCTTACTGGAAAACGAGCATCAGAAACAACAAAGAATGCTGACGCGAGAACATTTATCCTCGACGTTACCAATAAAAACCTTCTCAACCTTCACCGTCCATATATCGACGCTATCAAGCTCAAATCTCCAAAAACAGGAAATACTCTCACACGTATACCAGAAGTCCTCGACGTCTGGATGGACTCAGGTTCTATGCCGTACGCGCAGATGCACTATCCATTCGAGAACAAGGGTGAGATGGAGGCGAGCTTTCCAGCGGATTTCATCGCGGAATACGTCGGTCAGGTTCGTGCTTGGTTTTATGTGATGCACGTTCTCGGAGTACTCCTCAATCCGAACAATGAACCGACTCCAACTCCATCATTCACGAATGTTATCACAACCGGTGTCATCAATGGAAATGATGGCCGCAAGATGAGTAAATCATACGGAAATTATCCTGATCCTCGTGCGACGATCGAGAAATACGGAGCTGATCCGATCCGTTTCTATATGCTCAATTCTCCACTCCTCTCAGGCGGAGATATGGACTTCAAAGAAGAGGGAATTATGGAGACGATCAAGGGTGTGATGCTCCCAATCTGGAACACGTATTCATTCTTCACAACATATGCAAACATCGACGGCTGGACGCAAGATGAGACAGAAATCTGGTTCACTCGTCATGCGGAAAGTGAATCGAATGTGATACAGAAAATGAGTGATGGAACTGATGATCCGAAACTCACAGAAAAAGGAAGAGAGCAAGCAAAGAATGCTGGAGAAAAACTCCGTGAACAAGGGAAGAATTTCGATGTCATTATCTATACAGATCGCGTTCGTACATACGATACTGCTCGTATTATTGGCACAGAAATTGGATTCATAGGAGAATATATCGTCCATGATGGATTCGCAGAACAATCAGCTGGGGAATATGCGAACAAGACGCTCCAAGAAATTGCTACAATGAAATGACTTCCAACCGATACGAGTCATGTGGAACTCAGAAAAATCTACAAAAATAATTCTGCAGAAAATCTCGAACAATTCGAGAAAAGAATCCTTGCAGCCTATGAAGATGTCCTCGCGAAATACAAAGGAAAACGAGTACTCATAATAGCTCATGCAGGAACACCTCGTCCGATTCTCGCGAACTATATGGGAATGGACAAAGAAACAGCGAATTACAATACTACTATCCACAATGCTGACCCATTCCGACTCGCAACGACCAAAATCGTAAATCCGCTCGACCGTTGGATCCTCTCGAAACTTCAGGTTCTCATCGGACAAGTACACGACGCCATGGAATGATACGACATCTCTCGTGCCTGTCGTGCCATCGTCGACTATATGGATGAGCTCACGAATTGGTATGTCCGACTTTCCCGCCGACGTTTCTGGGGATCAGATATGACTGATGATAAGAAATCCGGATATGAGACACTTCACACCGTACTCGTGGAAGTATCGAAGCTCCTCGCTCCATATATGCCATTCCTCGCGGAAAGTATTTTCCAAGGATTGACTAGAAAGGAATCTGTTCACCTCGAATATGTAACCTTCCCAAATCGTCATCTCATATCGAGTGATCTGAATCGTGATATGGAAATCTGTGAACATATCGTCTCCCTCGGACTCGCGCTTCGCTCACGCAAAAATATCCGTGTCCGTCAGCCACTCCAGTCTGTCACGATCACGCAAGAACTCGACGAATACTACCAGTCCATCATCCGCGATGAACTCAATGTGAAGGAAGTCCGATTCGAGAATCCAGAAAGACTCGCGAAAAAAATCTGCAAACCTGATGCTCGAAAGATTGGTCCAAAATACGGAAAAGATGTACAGAAAGTCATCATGGAAGCAAAGAATGGAAATTTCGTAGAAAAGGAAAATGGTATCGTCGATGTTAGTGGATTCATCCTCGAAAGAGGGGAATACACAATGGAATACCTTCCACTCGAAGGTGTCGGCGACGTCGAAGGTGGCTATGGTATGGTGATTTCTCTCGATATGAACATCACAGAATCACTGAAGCTCGAAGGATATGCTCGCGACCTTATCCGTGCCATCCAAGAGATGCGAAAAGAGGCTGACTACCAAGTCACAGATCGTATATCGCTCCATATTTTCGGTGAGAAACACGAAGAAATCCTCGCATCATTCGGAGAAATGATCCAATCCGAAACGCTCGCTACAATCGCTCCGCTCATGGTGAATCCTGACCTCCAGAAAGAAGTAGAAATCGATGAGGGAATCACTCTCACAATCCAGATAGAGAAATAAATCTCAGAAATAGGAAATCTTCCAACTTACTTGGAAGATTTTCTTTGCATTTCGTCATTTTCCCATATGATATGCGATAATTGAATTCTTTATTTCATCCGAACATGCTCCAACTCTTAGTATTTTTCGCTATCTTCACCAGTATCATCTTCTGATGGGCGTATGCTATGAGTATTCTGATTATAGGACTATTCCCATTCCTTTCTGCATTCACACTTCATTGGATGCTATTTTCTCTCTCAAGTACGACTCTCTTCATCGTCGGACTCATGGCAGGAAATGTATTCCAGAGTGAGATTATCAGTGTGATATATCGAATCGGATCCATATGGCTCTGAGCCTTGACGATCACGGGTGGAATCGCTATTGTATTTATGATTATAGCGCAAATATTTGGGCTTACGTATACGCATGTTGGATTTTTCATACTTTTCATTATTTTAGCATTGACAGTAAATATCTGGGGAATCTATGCGAGCTATGTTCCGAGAATCACCGAATACAGCGTGAACATAGAGAAAAATCATGATTGGCATGGGAAGAAAATCATTATGGTGGCTGATACTCACTATGGAAACATTTATGGTCGAGAAGACGCTCGAAGACTCGTAGAAAGAATCAATTCACTTTCTTGAGAAATTGTTATTATTCCTGGGGATTTTTTCGATGGCCCAAAAATCGACTATGAAGCCGTAGCTCAAGAATTCAGAAATATCAAAGCACCTCTGGGAACACTTTTTGCCAATGGGAATCATGAAGAATACAGAAATACTGGAGTCATCATCGAATCGCTCGAGAATGCTGGAATCACTATTCTCAACAATAAAAAAGTGACTCTGAATGGAATGACTTTCGCAGGTGTCACGTATCATGCATCCGAAAGTGCCGCAGGACTGGGGCACAATCTCGATACACTCAATCTCAAAAAAGATGAACCAGTAATTCTCCTCAAACACAAGCCAACACTCTACACGACGATACAAGAATATCCGATTGATCTCGTGGTATCAGGACATACGCACCGCGGACAGATGTGGCCTTTTTCTTATATCACGGATCTGATATACAAGAAATATTCTTATGGTATGAATATCGATAATACACTCACTTCTATCACGACAAGCGGTGTCGGAAGCTGGTGACCACCACAGAGAATCGGAACACGCAGCGAGATTGTGGTCATAAACATACAATAAAAAATCTCTACAATATTAAAGATTCCTCGGAAATATGCATATTTCTATCATCGATGATGAGAAAATCCTCACAAAAAATGTCGCAAAAAAACTCAAGAATAATGGATATTCTGTGAGTCCTTTTACCTCATACAAGGAATTCATACAAAAATGAGATCATCATTCTGATCTCTATATTATCGATATTTCACTCTGAGATGGGAACGGTTTCGACATCATAGAAAATCTCAGAAAACATAAATGTATAGCTCCAGTCATGATCATATCATGATATGAAGATAGTGATAATATCATCTATGGACTCAACATCGGAGCGGACGATTACCTGACAAAACCATTTATTCCAGAAGAACTCCTTGCTCGAGTCCATGCACTTCTGCGTCGACCACGAATGATTCGAACTGTAGAAATTCTCTCCTATAAAAATATTCACCTAAATGTTTTTGAGGGAAGTGTCGAAGTAGATGGAGAAATCATTTCTCTCTCAAAAAAAGAATTCCTCATTCTAGAACTCTTTCTCAGAGCGCCAGGAAAAATAATAGAACGGTCTGAACTTATCAGAAAAGTCTGGTGATCATATCAAGAATTGGAAGTATCAGATAATACAATCAATGTCACACTCTCGAGAATAAGAAAAAAATTCGGAGAAAATTTCCTCCTCGAGACTGTATACAACCATGGTTTTGTACTAAAGTAGAGAATCCTTTGAAGAATTATTTTCTATAAAAATATACCCTTCACCACGAATATTGCGTATCCATGTATGGAGGGAAAAAGGCTGGAGCGAACGTCTGAGACGAAGTATATGAATCCGTATGTTTCGTCTCGTATCGAAACAAATATCTCACCAAACTTTCCCTGTCAAAAAAGGTTCACTCAAGAGTTTTTCTGCATTCACAAAAAAAAGAGAGAAAATATATTTGTTGGTTTTGGTTAATGAGATTAGTGAATCTTCAAAGAAAAATTCATTCCTATCAACATCGAAACAAATCTTCTTGTACATATACACATTGTCTGTGCAGGAACTTTTTCATTCCATGTGATAGTACTTGAACCAATGCATCACGCGAATCTCGAGTTCTCTCATACGAACGCCCTTTACGATATAATCATTCGCTCCTATGGTGAACGCATTTTGGATTTTCGAAATATCATCTCTTCCACTAATCACAATGATAGGAATAGTGATTCCCGCTTCACGAATGGACTGGATAATATGAAATCCGTCATATGGGTTTCCCGAAGTATTGGGAGCAAGATGAATATCAGTAAGTATGATATCATATCCTTCAATCAGGGAAAACATGCAAAGAAATTCCGAAAATGAATGCACGATGTCAACACGATTCACGAGAGAATTTTTCTGGAATGCCTTCTTCAAGTGTTCAGCGAAAAAACAATCATCTTCAATGATGAGAATATTCATAGAAACTATACGGGAATAATAATATCAATGCGTGCACCGTGGAAATACGTTCAGTTATTTGCAGAAATTCTTCCATTGTGCATTTCTACGATACGTTTGCAGAGATAGAGTCCAATGCCCAGTCCTGCCGAACCAGATATTCCCGTAGTATATTTGTCAAAAATAGTCAGTATATCAATATCAGAAAATCCTTTGCCGTTATCTTCAATCGCAAAGTGGAATTGATGGTCTCGGACATATGCTTCGATATATATTTCTGGTTCGTCTGACTGAGAAAATTTGAGAGCATTATTGAGCAGATTCGTGAGGACTTGTTGGAACTGAATCTTGTCGATAGAGATAAATCCCATACCCGAATCGATTCGACGAACAAAATGGACATTTTCATGTATCTTCTCATAGATATCCAATTCCATATTAAGCAAGTTCTGGATCTGAATGCGTTCCTTAAAAAGACTCACAGATCGAGTATCATAATACTGTACAGAAAAAAGTTTCGAGAGAAGATCTCCCACTTTCACGAGTTGCGCATTAAGAATTTCGAGTTCTTCATAGACATTTTCACGAGAAATCTGCGTATCAGAAATATCATCCATAATACTATCTACCTGAAGTATCGCGCCAGCAATTGGTGATTTTATCTCATGAGAAATCATGCTGATGAATTCTTTTTGCTTGTTGATGAGATCGTTATATTCTATCGTTTTTTCATCCACTTTCTTGTCGAGATTTTGGGAGAAATCTTGGAGCTGTTGATAAGTTTTTAGATACTTCGTATGAAGCTCGAGAAATGTAACAAAATCACGTAACAAACGAATCTCACTAATCGTATAGAATTCACCAAATGGCTTAAAACCAATAATAAATAATCCTTTCAATTGATTATCTTTATTGTCAAACAATGGAAAAATCAGAGAATATTTCGGGGAAATTTCTGACATAATTTTTTCCATGTCGTATTTGCGGCATTTTTGTTCGATAAATACAACATCATTGATAAAAATTTTCTCCTTATCAGTAGACAGGAATTTTCCTAATTCTCCAATGTTTTCTGAGGAATCAAAAAGCTGAATATATGATGTGGCGGTCATGAATATTTTTGAAAATTCCTTTTTCAAGAAAAAATTCAATTCTTCAAGATTTGTAATATTTGGGATAATTTTCTCCAATCTCTGAATATGGAAACGCAGTTTTTCTCCGTTGGCATCTCCCAGGAAAATCCGTGATAGAATGTTGGATATAATATAAAAAAACGTAATCGCAATCAATGAATCAATGATTCCATAAGTATCTTGCAATGTCCAGAAATTAGAAAGAGAATTCTCAATAGTCGAAAAAGAAAATTCTTTCACAAGATTCAATAATCAAACACTCATCGCGAGAGAAAGAAAATGTATACCTATTTTTCCGTATCAGTATCAGAACTGTGGAAAATAGTATCGCTTAATCGTATAAATGGTAAAGAGTGCAAAGAATCCAAAAAATAACACTATCTCTTTTTCCAGTATCCAGATTCCAAAAATAGGAAGAATGAGTTGTAGAACAATAAGGGAAAATATAAGAAGAAAAGCCCCGAGAAGTATATTTTTAAGACGTACACGATTCAAATACGTTTGTCTTCTGATTTGTCTGAAAGAAAAATATATAAATAAAGCAATAAAAATACTATGAAGCAGAAGATGGACTGGGAATAATATTCATGTAACTTCACGATATACATCACCTTCCTTTACCAGTCTAGCAATAATAGTGTCAGTGAAGAGATATAATGATAGGATTGCTGCAAAGCCACAAAGAACTAAATATAATTTCTTCGATGAAAAAGTAGCCTGAGATTTGTGAGAAAAGAAATAAACAAAGAGAAATAAACTATACACCCATACAACCCCTATGGCAAAGGCAAATCTGGATAAGAATAACAATGTCCCTTCTCAATAAAATCAAGAAAAGAATAAGAAATACGCAAGGAACCATAGTGATGATCCAATGGAAGAAAGGAAAAAGAAAAATCATCAGAGATTTTTATATTGTCGCCACAAAACAATTCATCAAAGAATCGATAGGGAAGTAGACAAAAGATAAATAAATGTATAATAACTCATAAATTTTTACAGAATTGAAAAGAGCTAGACTAACAGTACTCCCGAATGAGCTTCACAAATCATTTAGGTCATTGAGTAAATCTTTCTTTATACATTGTGATCGGATCAGGATATACAATAAGATTCGAATCATACATCTGTTGCATTCTCGCTGGATTCCCATTCAGAGAAACACATTTTCATCAAATACCAAGAGAGAGTTTATACATAGTGTTTCTTTTATCAACTTCCGTTATTCATGGAATTGCATAATTTTCTGGCAATATTTCTGCAAACCTTTTTAATATTCCAAATAGTACAAATGGACTTTGATATTTTTCTATGATTCCTATAGAGGAAAGCGTCAATATCCGTTCTGGAGAATATCAGAGTACAGCACGCGCTTCTCTTTCTAATCTATCCAACCAATCATCACCGAGAGAGCCATTATGATCGATTCACAATGGATTATAATGTTGGAATTCCCGGAACGCTGCTTCCCGAATATTTCCTATATACCCATCTTCTAGCCCAACAATTTTTCCTGTTTCTTTTTCTCGACAGAGCACAAGAAAAGCATTCACACTTTTTGTATAACGTGCACGAATATCTGTTACATGTTGCGAACCAAACAAAAACTTCGTCATTCCTCCACATTCCTTATCTGGACATGGAATAGCAGAATCTCAGAATTCTTCTTGTATCAATTCTCAGACCATTTTCTCAGCAAGAAGTTCCGCTGGAAATATATCTTCAGCAGCATATATTTTTTTGCAATCTGGACACTGACACAGCTCTCACAATGAATTCATTCTAGACCAAATATCCTGACTCACAATCTGAATTTCTTGAATCACTGAATCTGACAAGTTCTGAGGATTTTCTACAGCCTCAATCTCCAACGCTGAGTTTTTCATAAAAATAAAGGTAAAAAAATAGCACGTTTTTTATACATGCTATTTGTTGCAATTGTGTTACTTTCCGAACCAAAAACATTGCATTGATTTTCTCCGATTTCGACATAGAATCTCTGGAAGTTAACTTCCTATTTATGAGATCATTTATTCATCTTCATCCGCACAGAAAGCTTCAGATTATTATCGTGATTTTTCTGGTGAGCTGGCTTGTTGGAACATTTCTGATCCATCAATTTGAATCAGCACAAAATTGGTCATACTTTGATGCCTTCTATTTCACAGTCATCACAACTGCAACTATTGGCTTCTGAGACTATATTCCTCACTCAATAGCTGGAAAGATTCTCACCATGATGTATGCTTGTTTACGTTCCGCTTTTTCTCTATTCTATGACCCTGATATTTCAAGGGAAACTCCAGAAGATTCATGAACAGGAGGAATTATTCGAAAGAAATATCTGCAACACAGAAAAAGATATTGAGCGTATCATCGAGGATACACCTCTCAAAAAATAGTGAATTATTATTGGTTCTATGACAGGATGTCTTCTGGCAAGTGGAGTTGCATGGATTATCGCGGAAAAAATATAGGAATTTTCTCTTGCATTTTGAAACTTTTTCGTACAATGATTTCCACAATATATTGTATCTATTAAGCATATGTCTACACAAGATAAAGGAAATGTTGTTCAGAGAAATCCTATATTCAACCCAGAAGGGAATGATCTTATTTCTGCTCGAACGATTATCAAAGCTTCCACAACAGGAATTTTCAATCTCAATGATGTGAAATATCCATGGGCAAAAGCGATGTACCAAGTCATGATTGGGAATTTCTGGGTACCAGAAAAAGTCTCTGGACTCAAGGACGATCAACGAGATTTTCATAGTGTTCTCACACCTGAAGAACAACGCGCCTACAAAGGAATTCTCTCATTTCTCATTTTCTTGGATTCTATCCAGACCGTGAATCTTCCGAATTTTTCTGACTATATCACCAGTCCGGAAGTGAATCTCATTCTCGCAATCCAAGCCTACCAAGAATCCATTCATTCACAGAGCTACGCGACTATTCTCGAGACAGTGGTGAGCTCTGAAGATCGTGATGCTATATACTATTATTGGAGAGAAGATGAGATTCTCCTCAAGCGCAACGCCTATATCGGGAAAATTTATCAGGATTTCATCGACGAACCAACGGATCACAATTTCTTCCGTGGAATCGTCGCGAATTTCCTATTGGAAAGCCTCTACTTCTACAACGGATTCGCTTTCTTCGATACGCTCGTCGACCACATGAAGATGCCAGCAACTGGACGTATGATTGCCTATATCCGTCGTGATGAACTCACACATGTGACACTTTTCGCGAACATCATCAAGGAAATCCGAAAAGAATTCCCAGAAGTCTATGATGAGAAACTTCTCCGTGAGATGACCAAAACTGCCGTCGAACAAGAAATCGAATGGTCAAAACATATCCTCGGAAACAAAATCCCTGGACTCAATGGAGAAACTACAGAAGGATATACTCGTTGGCTCGCCAATCAGCGTCTCTCGATGCTCGGACTCGAACCACTCTACCCAGAAGCCATCGTGAATCCATACAAGCATCTCGATCGTCTTCAGGACCCAAATGCTGACAAAGGAAACTTCTTCGAGACAACGGTTATCAACTACACACAGAGCTCGAATATGGCAGGAAGCTGGGACTTCTAAAAAGAAAAATCCTCCGAGAAAAATCGGGGGATTTATTTTGGATTATTCAGGAAGCTCTTGTGGAATCAGAGATTTTCCCTCTATCTGATTCAGGATATCACAAAAACGTGAATGAAACTGAAAAAGCTGATATATAAGAAGCGTATGAGCATGTGATAAGTCACCATGAGAAATAACTCGAACAAGTATATGAGAAAGACGTTCAATGCTATTAGTAGGATGATTTGTGTCAATAAATCGCTCTCGACCTTCATGATAAGTTTTTACAAAACCAAAAAAGAGACTCACTCTCTGGAAATAATTATGTATTTCTTCGTATTTATTCTTCAAAAACACATTGGAATCAATATGTTCAAGAATGCCTATCACTCGTCAAAGATATAGAGATACCCTCTTGAGAGTCAAGGCAATTCATCATTCTTGATGTAATGCCTGACTCAAAGTTATATTTCCATATTCTTGGAAAGATATTTTTGATGATTCATTTTCTATGGTAAATCTATTCATGCTTTAGAAAAGAAATTTATAAGATATATGTATTCAGTATTCTCTGGAAATCAAGTTTTACACAGAAGAAATACGAGAACTTTTTGCTTTTGCAATGGTTTTTTGTAATATGTCGGCATTAATTTTTCTCGTCCAATTCATGAAACCATCTTCTATCCGAAATTTCTGTATCATCGCCCATATCGACCACGGGAAGTCGACTCTTGCTGATCGCCTCATGGAAATCACGGGAACTCTCGAAAAACGTGAACTCCAGTCTCAGACGCTCGACAATATGGATCTCGAACGCGAGCGTGGCATCACTATCAAGCTCACTCCCGTTCGTATGGACTGGAAATGAGTCGAACTCAACCTCATCGATACTCCAGGGCATGTGGATTTCCAATACGAAGTATCGCGCTCTCTCGCATCAGTCGAAGGAGCAATTCTCGTCGTAGATGCGAGTCAAGGAATTGAAGCGCAGACCCTCTCAAACGTCTATCTCGCAATGGAGAATGATCTCGAAATTATCCCAGTACTCAATAAGATTGACCTCCCATCAGCCGATGTGGATCGTGTGAGTGAAGAAGTCATGAACCTCCTCGGATGCAAAAAAGAGGATATTATCCCTGTCTCTGCAAAAACCGGACTCAATGTCGAAACAATTCTCGATGCTGTCATTGCTCGAGTACCTGAACCAAAAAAACTCTCACCCGATTCTGAACTTCTTCCACATGAGTCAGAAGCGAATGAATCATGAGTGACGAAGGCTCTCATTTTCGATTCTCAGTATGATAGCTATAAGTGAGTTGTTGTATACCTGAAGCTCTTCTCGGGAGAAATCAAAAAAGGAGACAAACTCGAATTCATCAACACAGGAGCAAAGGTGGAAGCCCTTGAAGTTGGATGTTTTCGTCCGAAATACTCACCGACGAATGTACTCTATGAAGGCGAAATCGGCTATGTAGTAACAGGACTGAAGTCAATCGCCGAAGCTCGTGTCGGTGATACCGTATTCGCAGGGAATCCAGAATCCAAGAAAGCTATCAAGGGATTCAAACGCATCACTCCGTATATCTACGCAGGAATCTATCCAGTCGAGACCGATGAATATCCGAAGATGAAAGACGCTATGGAAAAACTCATGCTCAATGACTCTTCGCTCGTCACTGAACATGAAGCATCGCCAGCACTCGGATACGGATTCCGTTGTGGATTTCTTGGACTCCTCCATCTCGATATCGTGAAGGAGCGTCTCTGGCGAGAACATGATATGGACGTCATCATCACGAGTCCACAGGTAACCTACAAGGTTCTCATCAACGGCGATAAATGCGCTGATTATCCACGCAATAGTCCTGAACTCACAGAATTCGAGAATCGAAAATGTACCTATATCTGGATGTCGAATCCAGAAGATCTCCCACGCCCAGGAACCTATATCCGCATCGAAGAACCGATTGCGAAAGTCGAGATGATCACTCCGAATGAATATATCGGAAACCTCATGAGTCTCGCACAAGAGAGAAGATGAGTCTTCAAGAATCAGACCTATCTCGATGCGAATCGTGTCGTCCTCCACTATGAGATTCCTATGAGTGAACTTGTTGGGGATTTCTATGATGATCTGAAGTCTCTCTCCTCTGGATATGCGAGTCTCCACTATGAGCCGCTCCGATTCCAGGAAGACGATATCGTGAAGATGGATATCCGTGTCGCTGGGGAAGTGGTCGATGCTTTCTCGATGATGGCACATCGCAGTCGTGTCCGCTATCTCGGTGGACGTATCTGTGAGAAACTGAAGGACAATATCCCGAAAGCCCAATTCGCCATCGCCATCCAAGCCGTCGTCGGGAATGATGTCGTCGCTCGTGAAGATATCTCCGCCCTCCGCAAGGATGTGACCGCGAAGCTCTATGGAGGTGATATCACTCGAAAACGAAAACTTCTCGAGAAACAGAAAGAAGGAAAGAAAAAGATGAAACAATTCGGACGAGTCTCTATTCCAAGTGAAACATTCGTGAATATACTGAAGAAATAAGAAAAATACCTCATAATTAAGTGAGGTATTTTTCTAAAAAGTTAATTTCTGATACCTCTATAAACATCATCTATAGACACATATTCCGTATTATCGAGAAAAAATACAGAATATCCAAGGGATTCGAAGCATTTTTCTACTATCTCACGAGGTACACTTCCATAATCACCACTCTGTCCACCAATAAGAATCGTATTTTCTGGCAGTACAATATATTGTGCTCATCCAAATCTTTCTGATCCACTTGGAATATTTATATCCTTATGATTTCCTACATCACTTGGCATCTCTCTTGTATATGTTTTGCTTTTTGCAGCCTTGATAGTACTTGGTGGAGCGGATTGAGATTTACGAGAACCTATTACAACAGAGAATTTTTTCTGTTCTCCTCCATAGACAAGGACCAACTTACCAAAATCTCCAACGGAAAGTGATTCATTCTTTTCTCCGACACACGTATACTCGCATGATTCGAAAAATGTATCTCTTTCCTGCGAAAACACCTTCAATTCATCTTTGTATCAACCCAAATCGAGTAAAAGTTTATGAGGATTTTCTTCTCGAGCAATCCTCAGTTCTTCCGCTAACCTTATTTGCTCTTCAGTCATTTCCTCTTGATGCACTCAACTATCTCCTTCTCTCCAATTTCAATCATCATCAAGTCAACCAAAGTTAAAGTGATTTAACTCTGTGGTATCATTAGGGGTGGTGGTAATATTATCAGTTTCTAGCTCCTCAAAGTCTCCAAGAACTTCTGTAAGAGATTTTCCATAAAATTCATTCAATCAATCTTCTAAATAATCATCTGTTTCTGAGAGTTCAGCTACTAGATCATCCATCTCCTCAGGATCTATATCAGAATCGAAATCCGAAAACGGATGAAGTTTCATATTTCATTCCGCGAATTCATCTTCCAGCTCATGTCAGAGAACTTCGGAAATTGGTTTTCCAAAAAGAATCGCCTGTATATTTGCTTGACGAGCATAGATTTTGGAGACAATTGCATGTGACTGGATAATACTACCAAGTTTCCCCCTTTCCTGACGCAACGGCTCAAGAATTTCATAGACACGATTCCTTTTTGGAACATTTTTAATTCTCCAATCTAATTCTTCATAATTCGTCTTTATTCCTGGATAGTATTTATCCGCTTCAGCGAAATAATCTCAGCTATATGTATATTGATATAAATCTCTTCATGCAAGATGGGCAAGCTCCCGTGGAAATAACTCAAAAAGCTTAGATATTCCATTTTTATGATTCTCATCAATATCAAAAGTTTCTTGTATAACTCAACAATGTATCAAGAATCGGAATATATCCATTTGATCAGAATAATCACCGTCCCAATTACATTCACGACATCCAAATGTTTGTTGGCACTGAAAAATACGTAATCCTCATTTTACCTGACACCGTGGACAGTCTGCAACATATATTCAGTCAGATGATAGATATTCCTTATATTCACCAGAATCTTTAGGGAGTGTATCTACTTGCATTTTGAGTTTTATCACTGCAAGTTCCATAATATCTATTTTGGATCGGATTTCATTCATTACTGAATCAAGAGATGCTTCCGTATATTCTTGCTCTTCTGGATCAAGACGACAATCAAGATGAAGTTCCATAAAAATATAAATAATATTCTACTATATTACAGATAATATTAATCTGTCAACTAATTATTTATATTTTATCGTATACTATATTTCTCTACCCAAGAATCGCAATTGCATAGAGA
The DNA here is from genome assembly GCA_028687475.1 of Candidatus Gracilibacteria bacterium. Taxonomy (NCBI): domain Bacteria; phylum Candidatus Altimarinota; species Candidatus Altimarinota bacterium. Next base: position 18,656 of record JAQUAB010000002.1, read on the forward strand.
ACCCCTGGCCTCATATTCTTCGCATAAGGTCATACATTATACAATGCAAGAGGTATAATTTTGCTGACATCCAAAATAGAAAAATCATACTCCGGCGGGAAAAGATCTTTTTTGTTTGCATGACGAAGCTGATTGATTCTATAAATATCATCATCATTCAGATTTTTTACGATAGTTTCTGCTTGTTCATATTTCTGTGCTGAATCTGAGAATTGTTGAAGATACCTCATGTATACTGAACCAAAAATAATATTGATATCTGGATTGTAGAGCTCTACCTTGAGTGCAGATATAAGATTGTCATATGCAGCTATTGAGCTTCAGAGTTTTTCTTTGTTTTTTGATCGAAGAGAGAGAAGAATACTACGAACAAACTTCTTGAGAAGAATAATTTTTCTTTTATCTTCATCATATGTTATCTTCCCGATAGTATCATTCTGAAGAGAGAGAAAGAGTGATCAGTACTTTTTTACTCAATCAATTCCTTGCATATCATCAAGCACAATATCTTTCACTTGCATGAGTCACTTAGCTCATTTCGATGATGTCCGGTCAGAAAATCCACTTGATTCACGTTGAATCAGATTCATCATAGTCTCTGTATCAAGGTATAGGTCATGAAATACGCACATCCAGAAAACTCCGCGATCATTCATAGGAACCTTCGATAGAGAGTGCATATTTCTTTCTTGTTGTTTTTCAAGAGAAATTCGTTCAGCTTCCTTTATAGTAATAATATGCTCGACCAGTTCACGAGCCTCAACTGAGAGAGAAAACGGTGTTTTTTTATATTCTTCAGTGGAAGAGATAGGGCTATAGAGTCCATCTTTTGCGGAACTTCCAGAGAGGAGTCCCGCACAGGCAATAGCAATAAAAGAAGAAAGATACTGTGAAGTCTTTCTTCTTGGTTTTCGGAAATGTGATAGAAGGAGATTCTCGGATAAAAACATAGCGGGAGAAACTTATAGAAGAACATGAGAAAGTCAAAAGTTTTTTGGAAAAACCCCCTTATACAAGAAAGGGGGTAGATTCAAATAATATCCACACAATATCTATCCTTGAATACTCCACTGTACCTCTTTCCCGGCCCACATTGGCACAATAGTAACATCAGAAAGGGAAGTCTGGTATGCATCTGGTATAACAAATGGTGTTTTCTCAAGGATAACCATTTTCTCTTGCTGAGGTTTTCCATACACTACTTCACCATTATCAGCGAAGAAACGCTGGAGCCTCTCGGTCTTCTCTTCGAATGAAAGAGAAGTACCCATCTCACCCTGCCACCAGAGATCGGTCGTATCTGACATCCACCAGTCGGTAACAACCTGAAGTGCTATAGGCGAAGAAAAAACTCCGCTCGCACAATGAGCACACTCTTTTGCACTCTGCGGATGTGGTGCTGAATCAGATCCAAAAAAAACTTTTCGACATCCAGAATAGACAAGCTTCTGTATGGCTTGCAGATCTTCAGGATCCTTCAGTGTCGGCTTGCAATGGAGGTGTGGGTCGAATGCATGGCTGCCTTCCTTATCATGCGCTGTGAGAAGGAGATGTTGAGGAGTGACTGTTCCATAGAGGTTCGGGTATTTCTCATTCCCAACAAGTTCTGCCATCTCACGAGTCGAAATATGCTCGATAATAACTGTGAGTCATGGATATTTTTCTGCTATGCGTTCAGCAAGTGGCCGAAATTCCCGTTCCGCACGATGAACAAAACCTTTTATAATCCTTCCGACGATATCTCTGGTAACCGTTGTCTCAGGGTGAAGCGAGAGTGCGATACCACATTCTGCCATCACTTCGAATATCTCTCTCGTTTTCGCATCATCAGGGTCGATATCTCCTGTAGCTCCACCCGAATTTGTAGTCACCCCACCTGGGTAATATTTCACAGCTCCGATTTTTCCAGCACAAGCCCGGATCATCTCTGGGGTTGTTGTAGGTTTCAACGAGAGAGTCATGATTGGATTCACGCCTTCAGGAAGAAGTTCTATGATTTGCGCGTGATACCGATCCACATCATCTGCATTCTCTATATGTCGAGGAAGAAGATTCGGCATTGCCAAAACTTGAGCAAATGGTGATTGCAATGCACAAACTGCCTCGAGAATAGCATTCGGCTTCTGACCTGCCTCATCAGTAGCAGGTCCATTATAGCCTCTCAGATGTGTATGGAAATCTGACGGTGAGCGAAGTGTGATAGTATTCATAGGAGAAAATAGAAAAGGAAGAGTAAGAAAAATTGTAGAGAATTCCTCAGAAAATCAAAAACAAAATTTGCGATAATACATTTTTATCCTATAATCCAGACTCATGGAAATTCAATACAAAACATAATTTTCTCCAATGGCAAAAGATTCGTTCTTTTGCCATTTTTCGAACTGAGTTAGTTTTTTTGATTACAGTACGAGTATCTCTCAGTCAGAATTCACCATTTATAATTTATAATTTTTCTCTTATGCCTTTCTTCGATACGTTCGCGATCATGAATGCTTCTGGCCCGCACTGCACAACTCTCGAGGAACTCGAACTCATTGCACAATCTGACGCAGATTATGTTATCATGAAATCCTGCACTCTTGAACCACGTGAAGGTAATCCAGAGCCCAGATACCATGCATTCGAAAATGGATCTATCAACTCTATGTGACTTCCGAATCTTGGATATGAGAAATATATTGAGTTTTCGCATATACTTTCCGAAAAATATCACAAACCAATCATAGCAAGCATTGTTGGCATGAAACCTGAAGATTTCCCCACAATCGTAGAAGCATTCGAATTACGAAGCAAAGTTCAAGCCCTAGAAATCAATCTTTCTTGTCCAAATGTTGTTGGTAAACCACAGATTGGATATGATTTTGATGACTCTCGGACTATCCTTGAGAAAGTTTGCAAATTCAAGAAAAATACAGCGTTCGGAATCAAACTTCCGCCATATTTTGATTTTGCCCACTATGAAGCGATGGCAAAAATACTTCTCGACTTTCCTATCGATTTCATCACATGCGTAAACTCAGTTGGAAACACTCTTGTGCTCGATCCAGTAAATCATAAACCAGTCATTAAGCCAAAAGGGTGATTCGGTGGACTCTGAGGATCAATCATAAAACCTGTTGCCCTCGCGAACACCAGAAAATTCTATGAGCTGATTGGAGACAAGATTCAAGTTGTTGGATGTGGTGGAATAGTCAATGGTATCGATGCATACGAATATTCACTCTGTGGTGCGAGTGCTATACAGATAGCTACAGAATTCGACCGAGTAGGCCCTAGTATTTTCTGAAAAATACAATCTGAGGCGAGGGAATATGCACAATCCCAAGGATGGGAAAATATAGAGGCTGCGAAGGGAAAACTAGAAGTTTTATAACACTACTCACATTATGCTTACACCTACAAAACGTGAATTTATTGCCTACTGTGCAAATAACTGAGTACTCCAATTCAATACAGAAACACCATTTATATTGAAGTCTGGACGGAAATCCCCTTGGTTCTTCAATGCTGGTAATCTCATGCAACATGGCGAATGACTCGCAAGAATAGCAAGAATCTATACGGATTCACTTATCGCGAATTTTAGTGATAGTGATGGTAACATCGATGCGGACATACTCTATGGACCCGCTTACAAGTGAATTCCTCTTGCTGCGGTCGTAGCACAAGAATACTACAATCGAACAGGGAAAAGTATTGGTTTCTCATCGCATCGCAAAGAGATCAAAGATCATGGTGAGGGAGGAAATGGATTCGGGATGAATGTACGAGGGAAGTCATGTATTCTCCTCGACGATGTCATCACTGCAGGAACCGCATTCCGTAAATCAGTCGAAGATATAGAAAAAGATGGCGGAACGGTACGATGACTCGTGGTTCTTCTTGACCGGGAAGAGATCACAGGTGATGCGAGTATACCGAACCCCGAGAGTGAGAGAATATCTGCAATCATGCAAGCCGAGAAAGAGAACAACGTCACAATCGTATCGAGCCTCTCTCGTACTGATGTGAGGAGTGCTATAGAGGAGAATCTTGTCGGAGATGTTTCGATAGGTAAAGCTATGGATACATACCATGAAACGTATGGAATATATCCATTTTCCAAATAAATAATCCAAAATTTTCTCATGAGATTCTATGAACAACTCAAACACGCAATAGAAAAAAATAATTCTCTTCTTTGTGTTGGCCTTGATCCTGATATTTCTCGGATTCCGGATGGAATATCAGTATTCGATTTTCTCAAAAATATCATCGATGAGACATATGACCTCGTCTCTTGTTATAAGCCACAGATAGCGTACTTCGCGAGTTATGGATGAGAAAGAGATCTCGAGAATATCATCCACTACATACAGAATAACTACCCAGAAATTCCTGTTATCCTCGATGCGAAGCGAGGTGACATCGGAAGTACTGCAGACCAATATGCCAAAGAAGTGTTCGAAAGGTATGGGGCTGATGCTATCACCGTAAATCCATATATGTGAGGTGATACGATTGTGCCATATCTCAACTACCCAGACAAAGGTGTCATCATTCTCTGCAAGACATCGAATCCTGGAAGTGGAGATTTCGAAGATCTCACACTCACAAATGGCCGAAAACTCTATGAAGAAGTTGCCTATCGAGCAAGTCAGAAATGGAATAAAGAAGATCAAGTACTTCTCGTGGTTGGATGAACGTATCCAGCAGAAATCAAGAAAGTCAGAGAAATTGTCGGAGATGATATGTTTTTTCTCATACCGGGTATCGGTGCACAAGGGGGCGATATCGAAGCCACAGTAAAGGCTGCAAAAAATAGTGAATGAAGTGGTATGATCATCAACTCAGCACGAGCAATACTCTATCCGAAGACAGGAACAAGCAGGGAAGAGGCAATTCGAACACGAGATATTATTAACTTATATAGATAATCTATGATCACTTTTCTTCATCCTCATTTCTCCTATCTGGTAGAGAAAATCCCGGGCGCAAAGATTATCCAATTCGAGAAATTCTCAGATGGATGGCCTCGGATCTTCCTCGAAGAAAAAGAAAAAATTGCAGGATCGAAAATCACCTATATTGGAGATTTCCGATATGTTGATGATTTTTTCTGACAGATCGCATTTCTCGATGGAGTGGCACGATATAGCCCGGAAGAAATGGATATTATCATTCCATTTTTTCCAGCGGCTTCTATGGAGAGAGATACTCCGAGTGGAGAACTCTCGATCGCAAATGTCTTCGCACGACTCCTCGGAACTATCGGAGAACGACATCCAGGAAGAGTTCAGATTCATCTCTATGATATCCATGATGAACGTGAGATTTTTTATTTTCCTGCCAATCTCCAGATTCATCACCACACAACGAGCACAATACTCAAAAAAGAGATTCTTTCCTGATGAAAAAACCCCGTCATTCTTTTTCCTGATGCAGGAGCAAAAAAAGCATTTTCTCGATTTTTCTCTGACTATGAGATTGTCACTTGTGCGAAAGTACGAAAATCACCAACGGAGATAGAAATGTATTTCGAATGAGGAAATCTCGAATGAAGGGAAGTATTCATTATTGATGATCATATCAGAAGTGGTGGGACACTCGTCGAAGCCTGTCGATACGCACGTGAAAAATGAGCTCCCAGAGTCTCAGCATTTGCTCCGCATGCAGTGTTCGCAGAGGGAGTGAAGTCTAGTTTTCTCGATGCATTCGATGCATTCTATACCACTGATACTATTCCTGAGAATCATGCGAGATTCCAAGGGAGTGAGAAAGTAAAAGTTCTGGATTTCTGGTTTTAATACGTATTTATTTTTAATCTTCATATTTCTATGCGTCATATTATTTCTTCGAAACAGTTCTCTCGTGCAGATATAGACTACCTCATGTCTGAGGCACGGAAGATGGATACTATCCTCTCGAAATGAGGAAGCAGAATGTTCGACGAAAAAATCATGGCAACGCTTTTCTATGAGCCATCGACCCGTACGCGACTCTCATTCGAATCAGCGATGCATCGACTCGGTGGGAAGGTAATCTCTGAGACAGATGTCACTTTTTCGAGCCAATCGAAGGGAGAAATACTTGCAGATACCATCCGTATCGTCTCTGGATATGCGGATATCATTGCAATACGTTCGAAAAACACAGGAGATGCGCTCCTCGCAAGCCAATACTCCAGTGTTCCTATTATCAATGCAGGTGATGGTTCAGGAGAACATCCGACTCAGTCACTCCTCGATCTCTATACCATCACGAAGTCATTTCCACAGATATTCGAAGACAAGCCAATGCAGGTTACTTTTGTCGGAGATCTCCGCTATGGTCGCACCGTACACTCACTTTCGCTTCTCTTGCGGAATTTCGCGAATGTATCGATAGCGTTCATAGCACCAGAAAATCTCAATATCCCAGAAGAATACAAAAAAGAAGAAGATTTCGTCAGTGAGACCCTCTCCGATGAACTCCTCTCAAAAAGTGATGTCATCTATATGACTCGTGTTCAGAAAGAACGATTTCCAAATCTCGAATCGTATGAAGCAGTGAAAGATGCATTCATATTCGATGAGGATACAGTAGGGAAGATGAAGTCTGATGCCATCCTCATGCATCCTCTCCCGAGAGTGAATGAGATCACACTCGGAGTTGATAATCTTCCACAAGCACGATACTTTGAACAGGCGCGAAATGGAGTTCCTATGAGAATGGCACTCATCAAGTATTGTCTCGAACACTAAAAATCCAAGTCCTTTACTTCCTCTGAAGTAGGGGACTTTTTCGATTCTGACAACAAAAATAACAATCGTTCAAAAGTCTATATACCAAAAAATAAATAAATATTTGACAGAAAGTTAGAAAAATATAACATGCAAATGTGTGAAATATTTAACATTTAACTTTTTATATATGACACTTAAAACGTATAGAAATATTCGTATAGGCGTTACTATACTCCTAGCAATGACCATTTCTCAATCCATTATTTTTGAGAATTTTATACTTCCTATCGTCGCGATAATTATCTCGACACTGATTCTTTTATTTTTCCGAGGCAAGGTCAAGGATATTATCGCTGATGAAAGAGATTACCTTTTAGCGGGAAAATCCGCTTTACTGAGTATGCAAATTTTCTCTTGGATCGCCGTCTTGGCGATGTTTGTGCTTTTTTATTTCAAACATCTCAATCCAGCGTATGAATATATCGGGATGACTCTAGCTTATTCAGTATGTCTTTTGATGATTATGTACAGCATGATTTTTACCTTTCAGAGCAAGGAAAGTATTTCTAAACATAGAAGTAAATTTATTGTTTTTGCTATTATTCTCGCTCTTTTTATCGGTATTTTTTCCATTCGCTTTTTCTCTGGAGAAGATAATTGGGTTTGTCAAAATGGTGTTTGGGTAGAACACGGACATCCTGATTTTCCTGCTCCAAATACTATTTGTAATTAATACTTATGAAAAATAAAATAAAAGAATACAGAATAAAACTCGGACTTACTCAGGAAGATCTCGCCAATAAAGTGAGTGTCAGACGTGAAACTATAGTATTTTTGGAACAAGGAAAATATAATCCGTCACTGAAACTCGCCTATGATATTGTGAAGATTTTTGATATGAGTATTGAGGATGTTTTTATTTTCGATGAGACATAGGATACAAAAAAGATACGATTCTCGGACTGTACAATTTTTCTATTCAATTTTTTTTCGAAAAAGTTGTTTTTTTATTTTTTCCCTTATACTAGGTCACAACTCCTAATTTCTAACTTTTTTCTATGGCAGAACGTTCACTTATTATCTTGAAGCCTGATACAGTACACCGCGGTCTCGTTGGTCAAGTTACTACTCGCATCGAACAACGCGGATTCAAGGTTGTTGCAATGAAGATGGCTCTCGTATCTCGCGAGAAGCTCGATGAACACTACGGACACCTCACATCTAAGCCTTTCTACCCTGAGATCGTTGCATACATGACTATGGGTCCTGTTGTATTCATGATTGTCGAGGGTGATAATGCTGTTGGTGGTATGCGTCAACTCTGTGGAGCGACTGATCCAGCTCAGGCTGAGATGGGTACAATCCGTGCAGACTATGCAACTACTATCCGTTACAACCTTATCCATGCTTCTGATAGTGCAGAAAATGCTGAAGTAGAAATCAAGCGTTTCTTCGCTGATTCTGAGATTTGTTCTTACGAAAGAAAGGCTATCTAATCAATGCGTTCCTCCAATAACTACACAACATCTCTCTTCTGCGTTCTTGCAGATCCTCGAGAAACTCGAAGAGTCGACACCTACCTGTCGGCTCTTTTTCCCGAAAAATCCCGCAGCTACATCCAGAAGATGATTGAAGAGGGAAATATCACAGCGAATGGCGAACACTTCACAAAAAATAAGAAAATCTACCGTGGAGATGTCATCGAAATGCGATGGAAGGTCGAAGCAATGCATCTCGAAGCAGAGGATATTCCTCTCGATATTATTTTCGAGAATGATGACTTCGCTATCATCAACAAGGATGCGGGCATGAATACTCATCCCACACCAGGCGAAGAATGACGAAAGGGAAGTCTCGTGAATGCTCTTCTGCATCACTTCAAGACTCTTGGAATCAGGAGTGATGAGCAAGCGAGTTCAATAATTAATGGCGTCGAAAAACCAGGAATTGTCCATCGTCTCGACAAAGACACAAGTGGTGTCATCATGATAGCGAAAAACGATCGTGCCATGCACGCGCTCCAACTCAAAATAGCAAAACGCACTATAAATAAAACATATCTCGCACTCGTTGTCGGAAAAGTGAAAGATCAAGAATGATATATCGAGTCCTTCATCGGACGCGATCCGCACGACAGAAAAAAGATGACAACGCTTGATCCAGTAAACCCAAAACTCGCTAAAACGAAATTTAGCAATAAATGATTTTTTGGCAATAAGTATACACTTCTCGAAGTAGATCTTCTCACAGGGCGTACACATCAGATACGAGTCCACCTCTCATCTATCGGATATCCGATTGTGGGAGATAAAATCTACGGAAATGAAAAAGAAAATAAAGAAGCGGAAGAAAAATATGGACTCAAACGACAATGGCTTCATGCATGGAGATTGAAGTTCAATCTTTTTGGGCAAGATTTTAGCTTCGAGTGAGAACTCAAAGATGACCTCAAGAAATTTTTATAATGATTTCCATTTTTCCCTATTCTATCTATACTGAGTGACAGAAAAACTAGACAAACTATCCTACTAGCAACTCGCAATTATGAATATCCGACAAAAACGCCTTGCTGACGCCATACGAAGCTATGCAAGCCAAACAATTCTCAACTACGAACAGATGCAACCTCATAATTTCGGGATTATATCTGTCACCAATGTTGATATCAGTATTGATTATTCTTATGCTGACATATTCGTCACTGCTCAGACGAACGAGAAAGAATTGCCACACTTCATCGCACCAGTAGCACACGACATTGAACGACATATCGGAAAGGAATTCTCTCTGAGAAAAACTCCGCGCATACGATTCAAGCTCCCAAAAGAAGCACGAAAGGAAACAAATATTCTAGAACTTATCAATACGCTCGATCATCAATATGGACTTTCTCAGATGGATTCGTAACTTCTCGAAAAAATATAAAAATCGTGGTTTTCAATCGGAAGTCAAAAAAGAAAAACAACAAAAATATTTGTTTCGTGATTCTTGAAGTCAGATTCAGACAAAACGATGAGGAATTTTTCGTGAAAAAAAACGAGCCTTGAAGCCATTCACGAATTTTTTCCAAGAAAAGATCTATAACAACACTGCCTTTCTCTATGAAGACAAGCGAATTCTCTGATACATCGGAGCGATCCTGATAGTACTCTGTATCTATATATTCTTGTTTTCTCCATATTTTCAGATATCCCCTTCGAAAGTACTTATTAGTGCGGAGACAGATGGTATCGATATAAATATTGCATATCGCTCCATAGAAGATATCTATGAACAAAATCTGTTCTTCTTCGATGAGGAAAAACTCGCGCAGAATCTCAAGAAATATCAGAACAATATCGAAACTGTGAGTATCGACCGTCTCTATCCAAATGGACTCAAAATTATCATAAAGAGTCATCCGATACTCTATCGAGCAAGTGTGTCTGGTAGAACCAACAAAATATGGTGACTCACTGCGAATGGTGTTCTCATCCCACTTGCGAAAGAAAAAATCGAGAGCCTTCCTGCTTTTGATATCATAACGAACATTGGAGAAGATGAATTACTGGATTACAAAAGTATCATAGATGAAAACAAACTTGCGGCTATCAATAAAGTATTTGAGATTTTCAAAGAAGAATGGAGTGAAATAAAACTCGGAAAAACGCGATTTCTCACACAAGAAAATGAATTCCATGTTTCACTCGAGAATGGTGGAAGAATACTATTTGCACTCCAGGATTTCTCTGTAAACAAGACAAAAGATGCAGATATCTATAAAAATCTCAAGAATCAACTTCTGACTCTCAAAACATATATCGAGAAAAATCATGCCGTGTTCGAATCTGATGGTCTGATATATATTGATGTTCGTATTCCTGGAAAGGTTTTTGTCTGCAAAATCAAAGATGTTTGTACAAAAAATCTGGATTCTATCTATGGTGATAGATATAAATAATTTTCGCAATAATGAAGAAATCTATACTTGATGATATTATTCAGGAAATTATACGGCTCTACGGAGGCAAGAAAATAGAGCTAGACTATACGACGCCATTTCAACTTCTCTGTGCTGTCATACTTTCTGCACAGACAACCGATAAGCAAGTCAACAAAGTCAGTCCACCATTTTTCGCGAAAGTTCGCGAAGCAAAAGATATTATAGATATTTCTCTTGAGGAGATAGAATCCGATCTGAAATATGTGAACTTTTTTCGGAATAAATCTCGATATATCAAGGAAACTGGAACTCGCCTCGCGAATGAATACCATGGAGTCATTCCGAATGATATCAAGCTCCTACAGACATTCCCAGGAATCGGTATCAAAACAGCCAAAGTAATACTCTCCGTGCTCTATGATATGCCCTATATCGGTGTAGATACGCATATTCATCGAGTGCTGAATCGGATAGGAATCGTGACAACGAAAACCCCAGAACAGACAGATAGGGAAGTGGATATTCTTTTTTCACAGACTCAGAAACAGAATTTTCATCATCCGTGTGTTCTGTTCGGCAGATATACTTGTATCGCGAGAAATCCGAAATGTGAAACCTGTAGTATAAAAAAATGGTGTGCCTATTATAAACACACCATCAAGAAAATTAAATAGAACTATATGTCACTCAAACTTTCGGTTTTAATACCAAAAATCACATAATCATTCGGATTGAGCTGCGTTGGATCAAGTTCTGCTTTTCGACAAGCCAGATTGAAATAGTTTTTCGGTGCAGAATCGAGATGTACCATATGAGGCAGAATGATCGACATTTTCCCGAGATTCTGGGAGAGAAATATTATTCCTTCATTCCGAGTATCGAGGTCTTCGATTTTCTGAAGCATTCTCCGATCTGAGAGAGAAAAAATATCCACTCGAATCCGAATATCAGCCAATTTTTCTGGATTCTGGATTTCTATAGCAAAACGAGGATCCTTCAAACACAGCAGAGTATTATCGATACATTCATAGAGTGTATTTTCTTTTTTACACTGGATTCGTCCGCTCGAAGCGATAACTTTTCCCTGGTAGTACAATGTCACAAATACAGATTTTTTTGTCTTCGTATGTTCGAGAAGAGTTCACTCAATATCAGAAAGAGTAATAATTCTTTTTTCACGAAGGTAGATTTCGAGCGTTTTACGAACAAGATTTTGCATAAATTCTTATTGATGAAAATGAGTAAGAGTTTCGGTAGCCTGCCTTTCACTTTCTTTTTCTTCTTGCTCTATGCGAGCAAAAATAGAACCAATCGGGTCAGCACCAGTCACAGTATACATACGATAATATGCCCAGAAAATAACGCCTGATATCATCGCACCCAATGTCTGTACCACAATCACCAGACCAAGAAGAAGAAATAAAGCATTACTCGAAACGGAAAATGAAACATAAGCTAATGCTACGACGATTATTGTCACGAGAAAGCTCGCGATTCCAGAATACAGTGTCAGAAGTATATATCGATATTGTGTCGTCAATCCGATAATGAGCTGAAAACAAAAAGCATTCAATATGACATGTAATGCAAATATAATCAATATAGTCGAAGAATCGAGTCAAAGATTGGAAATAATCAGATAAACAGGTGCGAAGAATACATAGAGAATAATAGACATGATAGCAATCTGAGCCAATGTCGTTCGTCCTCTAGTGTAAATATTTGGGAATATTTTCGAGAGCAAAACAATATAAATAATATTCCCAATAATGAGTCAGAAGAATGTAATCATCGCTAAAAGGAGTGGGGATACCCCAACTTCCAATGAAAGATTTCCAATCAGAAAATAAGAAAAAGTGAGTATAATCACTCCAGAAACAATAGAAACAATGAAAGCCGACATAATAGACATCGTAACTCCGAGTCCGTCATATCTTGGTGGTGTGAGAATCTCTTCAGGACTGAGATTATCGAGATTTTCGGAAGATAACATAAGCAAGAATAAGGAGAAAGGCTCAAACTGAGATAAATATATCCGCAATATTCAAAATGGCAAAATATTTCACCGCGATAAAATCCACCACATGCCCGACAAAAATCCGTTCATAGGCATGAGAAAGGGCTCATGAGAGAATCAGAACATATCCAGCATCGAGCAATTTCGATTTTTTCGGATACTCTACAGAGAAATACTGGTACAGAATCCCTCCGATAAGCAACAAAGTAATGATTTGTAGCATGATTCCATGAATTGGCAGGGAAAAGGCAATTCCAGAATTATACGAGAGATGGAGAGAGAAAAAATCCGTGAAAGAAATAATATTATCACGACAATATTCGACTGTCGCAGCACTATTTATTTCTGGATGAACACATATTTCTTTCCATGTTCAGAAAACCGTATCCTCAACAAAAATCTTCGATCCCATATCGAGAGCAATACAGAAGAACAGGGAAATGGTGAGGAAAAAAATGCGCATAAATCTCTAAAGAGTTGGAGGAAGAGAACATTCGGATTGGATCCATGCCTCATACGAAGCATTCGCTTCAACAATTCCGAGCTTGATAATACATGGAGTTGTATCCTTATGAGTCGCCTCGATCGTTGACTTCACGATTTCCCAGTTCTCATTCCGAGTCTTGTAGATAGTGACTATTTCAGCACTTTTGGTGAGAAATCCTTCCCACCAAAAAACACTCTCGATTGGCATATAATTCGCACAAGCGATGAGATGTTTATTGAGCAATTCGCTCGTGATTCGTACTGCTTCAGGCTTCGATGGATGTGTGACGTATATAAGTGTGAATGACATATTTCCAAAACAATAAATAATAGCAATTCTTATTAATTCCCCATTTCACCACTCACAATAGATTCTCTCACTGGTATCATCGTATACTCAATCGCTCCGACGAGCATTTTGAACGCTTCACCTCGTGTGATGCTATCATTCGGTCGAAAATGAGTTGTTATATTAATAATTCCTGCTTCAGCAAGTGCATTGATATAGCCAGAAAGAGTATTACTTTCTGAAACATCAGAAAATCCAGTAGCAGTTGACGTGAGAGTGAGTTTTGCTGCATTGGCTACGAATTTTGCGAATTCCGCTCGAGTCACAGGATCATTCGGTCGAAAATAACTCGCACTCGCAATCAATCCATTCGAATTGGCAGTTTCGATATATCCACAGAGATTCCCAAGTGCAGCCGAAACGTCAGCATACACCGTTCCAGAACATTCTCCTGAAGGGATTTTCATAGCATTGACGACGAGCTTCGCAGACTCAGCACGAGAGAGTTTATCAGTGAGTCGATATCCGACTTCGAAATTTTGTGCATTGATAACGCCAGTTGCAGAAAGTGTTTTGGCATATTGGAGAAATTCACTTGCAGCAAAAGTATTGGCAAACAAAAATGACGTAGAAAAACTGATTACTAGGAGACGAAATAGCTTGGACATAGGGGTAAAAAATAAGGAATTAAAAGTTTTTTGTTCACATTTGATTCAGAGAAATTTATTTAAGAAAGAAAGGTGTTTGTCAGACCAGTAGAAGATGTTGGTTGGATAAATTCTATAGTTATTCATCATATAACAGATCATGACGGAACTACTGAAGAATCATCTATTACAATAATTCTATTAATTTTTCATCAAAAATCCTCACAAAACTTTCGTATCTGCTCCAATCGTAAATCTTTTTTGTGAGTTGCTTCATAGAGCCACTGCCTCCACTCAAATGGATTAGCAATATTTCTAGGTTTGTACATAGTCTTTTGAACAGAGTTTTGTCATATAGCTTTAGCAAGTATTTCTTCAGGAAGAGTCTTTCTCCAATCAGAAGAAATAACTATTTTCACATTTCATCAAATGCTCTGAATGAAACTATTCAGCACTCGCTTTTTCTCCTCAGAAATGGTTTGCAAGACAAGATCATATCTTCCAATCTTTGTCCAGTAATTTCTCCAAAAAATCTGTCTCCAATGATCCGAAAGACTAATGAATGGACACATAACACCATCTATATCAAGAAAGATAAAATTAGTTGAAGATTGTTTTTCTGTTTCCATAATAGTACAACAATGAAAAGTTACTGATAAATCTCCTTCGCATCGATTTTCTTGAGATTTCATTTTTTCCACCAGTCAGTGAATCCCGTTTTCTGGAGCTCTTGCCAGAGTTTTTTCGCACTCTCCGTTCTGAGCGCTTTCCCAACATTGATGATCCAATCCTCAGCCTCATGGAATCCGAGTTCCATATATTTCTTCGCCTGAAACGCCTGTTCGAGATAGTCAGCATCCTTCGCAACTATTCCTTCAAGTGTCGTCCGATGCTCGTATTCATGAAAAAGCTCGAGAATATCAGCACCAAACTCGATATCCTGGAATTGATCCTGCATCACTTGTTCTTCGACTTCCATCTTGTTCGTGATATATCGCGTCGCTACCTTGTGCATATCACCCACTCGACTCTCGGCAATATCATGCCAGACAAGCATGCTCGCACACTTATTCGCATCAGCTCACTCCATCTGGGCAAGGATATAGGCAATCTGTGCAGCGTTCAGGCTATGTTCCGCGACAGAGTCAGGATTCGAAATGCCCGCCATTCTCCAACCCTCATGTTTGATTTCTTTGAGTTGGAAGCATTCGAAGATGAGATTGGTGAGTTTTTTGAGCATAGCTTATAGGATATTATCAAGAGTATCTTGTTCCTGCTTCAATCTTTCTTTTTGCATTCTCTTTACCTCAATCCAATTCCCATTATTAGAACCATCTATATTGAGACGTTCGCTAAATTTTGTATAACATCGTTCAAATACTTTTTCTTTATTGATTTTTCATTCCTGTTCTAGATTCTCGAGAAGACAAATATAATCCCAAAAAACATCTCCGAGCTCATCTTCGAGATATACTTGTTTTCCATTTTCTAGCTCTTCTTTTACTTCATTCATTTCATCCAGAATTCCATCAAAAAAAGTCTGACTTCACTTAAAAAAATTTCCGTCACCGTGTTTCATAAGAAATGGTATACGTTTCTCTGTGAGAATAATGAGTTTCTGGATAATAGAAAGCATATGATAGATTAAATAAATACTCTTTTTGCCTTATTTGAACTGGAGACATTCGAAGATGAGATTGGTGAGTTTTTTGAACATTAATTAAGAAGGATAAAAAAATACACAGACTACAATTCTAATTCAAAATGCAAGTCAGAAATATCTCAAACGAGTTGGATAAACCAAACAGGAACCCTATTCACTGAAAATAATCCATCTCATTGTTTCCAGCTAACAATTTCTCCAGCCTTCAATAATCGAGTTGCTGCTTTCCGATAAAATCAGATAGCATCAGGTACTGAAAATAATATAATTTTTTGGGTTTTAAATCTTTTCTCACTTCCTGAATAAATCTACTAAGACATAAAATTCAAAGTCATGGATACTTCCGTAATCAAGCATTTCGAAATCTTATAGGATTAACGAGAGTATTTTTAACGAGGTTTGCAGTATGTAATCGAATAATCTTGATTACTCCTACTCATACATGATTATAGATAATCTCTCCAACAAAATCATATTCCCCCTCATTATTCTTTGAAACAAAGAAGTTTATATAGGGAAGATTTGGATATTGTTTAGATGTTCATTTTTCTATTACCAAGTCTTGTTCATTCATAAAACTTGAATTCTTATAAAAACACTCTTTTTGCTTTCTTCTTTCCCATCTCAACCAGAGTTCCTTCGGGAGAAATTGTAACGAGAAATTTCGGATCTGTAATCACTTCGCCATTCACTCGGACAGAATTCCCAGCGAGTGCATTGCGAACATCTCAGGAAGTTGCACAGAAGTTTAATTCTTTCAGAATATCTCCAATAAACATTTTCCCGTCTAGCAACTTGGAACTAGTTACTTGGAACTTCTCGATACTTCCAGTATCGAGGGGATCATACGGTTTCCCATGATACATCGTGACGACATAGTCAGCAAGTTCTTTCTTCAGGATATTCGGATGTTCACCAGATTCCAGTCGTTTTGCAATGACATCCACCTGTTCGATGGTCATATCCGTCGCGAAGGTGAAGTAGTGAACGATGAGACTATCATCGACATTGATGAGCTTCTGATACATATCGAATGGAGTATCATCGATGAGGATACAGTTTGGGCTTGTTTTACTCATCTTTTTTCCATCCGTTCCGACGAGGAGATCGAATGTCATAATATCCTGCTTCGGCAGTCCAAATGCATTCATCATCGTACGTCCAGCTAAGAGATTGAAGTACTGATCATTCCCACCGAGTTCGAGATCACAGGAACCATATTTCTTCGCGATGGCGACACTATCATATCCTTGCATGATAGGATAGAGAAATTCCTGAAGGGAAATGCGCTTTCCTTCCTTGTAGCGCTTCGAGAAATTATCACGATCGAGCATCTCCGCCACGGAGAAATTCTTCGCAAGTTCACCAACTCAAGCAAAATTCACTACATCGAGTCATTCACTATTGTAGTAGACATTGATCTTCGAAATATCGATGACTTTCGAGAATTTCTGGAGGAATACCTCACAATTGCGACGAGTCTCCTCTCGTGTGAGCATCGGACGTTCTGCATCTTTATCACTCGTATCACCGACTTGTGCCGTCGCATCACCGAACAAGAGAACAATCTCATGTCCGAGCGCTTGGAATTCCTTGAGCTTCAAGAATGGTACCATATGCCCGATATGAATCTTCGCAGCGGTCGGATCGATTCCGAACTTCACGCGGAGCTTTTCTCCAGCAAGGAGACGTTTCTCGAGATTGGCTCGGTCGATAACATTGGACACTCACTTCGTGAGGAGATTATGGATTTGAGAATTTTGCATAATTATAATACCTTATCAATAAGTCCATACTTCATCGCCTCTTCTGCGGTCATATAGTTGTCACGATCACAATCCTTTCGGACTTTATCGAGGTCTTGTCCACTATGACTCGCGAGAATTTTGTAGAGAACTTCACCGGTTTTTATGATATGATCCGCGGCAATCTTGATATCGATAGCTTGACCTTCCATGCCACCGAGTGGCTGATGGATCATGATTTCTGAGTGCTTGAGTGCATAGCGTTTTCATTTCGCACCACCCGCGAGAATGATAGAACCCATAGAAGCCGCGAGACCAACACAAACCGTGATGACATCTGGCTTGATCGACTGCATCGTATCATAGATAGCGAGACCCGCTGTCACATGACCTCCTGGAGAATTCACATAGAGTGTAATAGGCGCTTTCGGATCTACTTTTTCGAGATAGAGAAGTTGTGCAATCACCGTATTCGCAACCGCAGAATCAATCGCATCACCGAGAAATACTATACGATCCTCGAGAAGTCGAGAGTAAATATCATACGCGCGTTCCTGACCACCAATTTTATCGATAATAGTAGGAACAAGAAAATCAGAAATTGTTTTTTTCTTCTGCTTAGAAGTGAGAGTCTTTTTGGACATAAAAATAAGATTAAGAAGCTCTCTGGAGTATAGAGAAAATAGTATTTTTTGCAAAAAATATCGAGAAAGAAAGAAAAGACTTTGTGTGAATAAATGGTGAAAATATGAAAGAATTTTATTAAATAAAGTAAGATGATAAACGGTGGATTTTTCTTTCTATGATAAGAAAGTGCGGAGATACTCTTATAATTTTTCTCTTGAATTTCGAGATTTGTACAGATTGGAATCGCTTGCATTTTTCTGAAATTTTCTATACAATCCCTCATGCTTTTTATCTTTTTATTTTCTTTCTCTTATGAAAAAAATATATTCTCTTCTCGTTATCGGAACGGTCATCTGTGGAACTTTCGTATCTGTGCATGCTGATTCTGAAGCCAGTACAACAGTATCAACAGGTACAACAGCAACCGCATCTGGGCAATACAAAAATCGTGGACAAATGATGAAAGAAATGCAAGAAAAACTCAAACAAAAACGTGAAGAAAATAAGAAAAGACTCGAAGAAATGAGAAAGAATCGAACTGGATCAGGACGTGTTCAATATGGTTCAGGACGTGTACAGACTGGAGTTGTGCTCACGACAGAACAACTTGCTTGTGCTCGTGCTGCTGTAACAAAACGTGAATCAAGCGTTCTTTCTGCTATCACTTCGCTTTCTACCGCTTTGAACAATGCATTCACTGCTCGTGCTGCAGCATTCGATACGGCTTGGACAATTTCTGGTTCGACTGAGCGCAAGGCAGCTATCAACACTGCTTGGACAACATGGAAAAATGCAGTCAAAACTGCACGTGAAGCTGACCGAGCAAGCCGAAAATCTGCATGGACAACATTCAGAGCCGAAGCACAAACATGTAAAGTTCCTGAAGCTATTGCAGATACAGAAAATGCAAATCTCGAAAACGAATAATTTCTCGTTTTTCTAATTCAAAAGAGACTCCACATCGGGTCTCTTTTTTTGGGAAAGATGCAGAATTAATCGTATTCTTTCTGACTCAACTTGCGTTATTTGCTTTTTTTTATATTCTGATGCCAGTTATAATTTCCTCTATGAATCTCATTCTCCTCGGAATATATCTTGTCGTTCTTGTTATTCTTTTTGCATTTGTCGGAATCGTCATTATGCATATTGGGAATTTTCGTCAATATTCGAGATTTCTCACGCCTGTTATTCGTATATATCTCGTGATTGTTATTCTGATTGCTTTATTTGGTGCATACAAAATATATAACGACTACACTCCTTCGAAAATCAATAGAAATACGAATCTCAATCAGATGGATTTCTAATACTATATACACTCCTAAAAAAATCTCTTAATTCTTTCTCTTTTTCTCATGCAAGTCTGAATCGTCGGTCTCCCAAATGTCGGTAAATCCACTCTCTTCAATGCACTCACCAAGTCATATGCTGCCGAAGCAGCTAATTTCCCATTCTGTACTATAGAACCGAATACTGGTATCGTGAATGTGAACGACGACCGTCTCGAACAGATTCGTGTGGTAGTGAATGGTGCGAAAAATATTCCTGCAACGGTCGAATTCGTCGATATCGCTGGTCTCGTGGAAGGAGCATCGAAAGGGGAAGGTCTCGGAAATAAGTTCCTCTCCCATATTCGAAATGTCGATGCGATTCTCCAAGTCGTTCGTGCTTTTGATGACTCGAATGTTCACCATGTGAATGGTTCTGTTGATCCAAAACGTGATATCGAAGTGATTAATCTCGAACTGATTTTTGCTGACCTCGAGACACTCGACAAGCGTATCGGAGACAATCAGAAAAAAGTTCGCGCTGGAGACAAGGAAGCAAAATCCCGTGAAGATATCTACAATCGCCTCAAAATCCACCTCGAAGAAGGAAAAATCGCGTCACTTATGGAGATGACCGACGATGAGAAAAAAGCAATCGCCGATCTTCACCTCCTCACGAACAAGCCATTTATCTACGCAGTGAATCTGCAAGAGAATGCTGTAAATACACCTATAGCAACTCTTCGCGATAAGATAGGAATCACTGATTCTCAGATTCCTGTGCTCCCTGTGAGTGCAAAAATCGAGATGGATATGCTCGAATTCTCAGAAGAAGACAAAAAAATGTTTCTCGCTGATATGGGAATCAACTTTAATCCTATGGATAACATCATCAAGACCTGCTACGACCTTCTCGGACTCCAGTACTACTTCACCGCAGGTGAGATCGAGGTTCATGCATGGACGATCCACAAGGGTTGGACTGCACCAGAAGCTGCTGGAGTGATCCATACTGATTTTCAGAAGAAATTCATCAAGGCAGAAACCGTGAACTGGAAAGACCTCGTCGAATTCGGTGGATGGTCTGGAGCACGCGAAAAGGGAAAAGTCCGAATGGAAGGGAAGGAGTACATCGTCCAGGATGGGGATGTGATGTTGTTTAAGTTCGGAGCTTAGTTATTCAATCTAAAAGACCAGGGGTTGCCTGGTCTTTTTACAAATCCAATCCTCCAAAAGGATTTCTTGGTTTTGGCTCATTTCTTTTCTGATTCATTTTTCTTTCTTGAGAAAAATACTCAGAATATGCCAATACAAGAGATTCCATACGAGCATATTTCTGGAAACGATCGAGTTCAGTATTTCCACGAATTTCATTATTAATAAGTGCAGTAATTGCTTGCAACTTCTCTTCCGGAACTCATTCAGAACGCATGCTCTTATACATTTGTTCGATTATATCATTTCCTTTCTGGACCCAAAAATCAGAATTTCTATCCACTTCTTTTTTTCCAGCATTATTATATTTTCCATAACTTTTCCCATCTGGAGTCATAAAAGTTGACTCTACTAAGAAAGTTTGTTCCCATTTCAAAATAACCTGACGAAGATTTTTTTGATAAAATGAGTATACCTGTGGTGGAACAGGAAGATGCTCAGAATTATATCATAATCTTTCTATAGTTGTTGATTTTGGTTTTTCAAGTTGAGACATAATAGCAACAATAATATTATTTGCATAATAATATACTATCTTTGACAAAGATTACAAATTATATTTTCCTCAAATAATTCATTTGACATATGAGAAAAGGTTTTGAATAAAAAATCCCCTTCACTTTACGTTGGCATGAAAAGATTTTTATAGCCTGTGAGGGGATTTTTATGTTCTCAGAGTTTCTTCACTTCTCATGAGAATCGATGTCTACTGCACTTGGGTCAGTTTTACGAGGATAACCAGCTTTTGTATTTTTGACTTTCCTTTATGGAAAATCGACTTGTATAGAGAAAGCAATTGTGCTTTGTATGTGTATTTATATTGATTCTGGATCTTCAATCGGTTTAAGCGATGAAGATTCAGAGTCGGCGAGTGAAGTTCACCATGTCTTGTGAAGTAGACAAAAGTATCTTAGCATTCTTTTTTGTTCATGTCAAAAAATTGAGATACTTTTTCTCAAAGAAAATTCCAAAACGATTCTGGAATTCAAAATATGCAAGATGTGTAAGGGAAAAACTAAACCCGAATCTTTGTCACTTTCTCACCGTAGCGTTCATTTTTCTTGGTGATATTTTTGCTTGTGAGTGCGAATCCGAAGAGTGCCACCCAGAATCCGAAGAATCCAACCCAGAAATCAGTATCGATCACGAATTCTGAAGACGAACTTGTTGTTCCGAGATTTGAGAGAGAAATCTCACCAGAAACATTTTGAACAACAGGAGCAACAGTTTTCTCAGTATTCGTCTCGATGAAGAAGAGGGAAATAATCATCATAGCAACACCGAGTCCGAATACTATCCATTTCCATACTTTTCGACGCCAGAGTCCTGGATCGAGAATCCCACGAACAAGTCCAACAAGAGGGAAGAAGTAGAGAATATAGATGAGATATGATGGAATGAAATTGTAATTCCATGTTGTCTTCTGGATTCCGAAGGTAATCACGAGGATGAGCACGAGTGCGAAAACAATGCGAACAAGACGAATCGTCTTATCAGAAGGTTTTGCTTGGATGGTTTCGATAAGTTTGAACATAGTTGGAAAATAATGAATGCGGAGTGAGTATAGAGAAAAAAGGGGAGAATTCAAGAAAAAATGCCTCGCACTCAGTAGAGGCGGGCATTCAGAGTTTGGCGGAAAGTGGCATCACATGACCAGGGGAGTATTTCAAGGTCGGCTCCACGGCACCTTGCGATGCTTATTCTCATCCGGACGTTAGCACCCGAGATGAGACATTCTTCATACGAGCTAACTACACCCATACGAAGCGGTTCATAGCCTCCGCCCTATCCTACACAGATCACATAAACCTGGGGTTACCAGAATCTTAGTGAGCCACTTTCCTATCACGATTCTATTTATTTAGCAAATAAGTCAACACATTCTCGATTTTTATTGTGAAATATACTTATTTTTTCCTTTTGCATAGAATACCACTTTCGATATACTATGCCCATGGCAAGAAAGAAAACACAACACCAGAGCTTCATGACTGTAGAGCTCCAGAATATCCTCGCATGAGGAATATTGATCGTTCTCGGAGTCCTCATGTTCCTCTCCACCAAGGAGACATCTGTTATCGGTCAGTATTTTGCGATTGCTTGAGGCAAGCTTTTCTCCCCAGAATGATATCGTTGGATATTTCCTCCGATTACTGTCGCGCTCGGAACGATGATTCTCGTGAAAAAGGCTTCTTGGTCTTCGACGCGTTTTATAGGACTTTTTATATATTTCATCGCAACGACTTCTCTAGTCGGACTGTGGAAAGATAAAACGATAGGTATTTTTGATCTCCATAAGAATATGGTAACATTCCTCGGACAATCTGCTGCAGTACTTACACTCATCGTTCTCTTCTTCGCGAGCCTCTATATGACACTCCGAATCTCCTATAGAACCATTCTTTCGAAAGTTCGCGATAGGGTACCTTCGCTCTCTACGATGCGAGAAGTAGTACTTCCAAGTTCCGAGGAAGAAGATGAAGTCCCGAAAAAAGTAAAATGAGATAATCCCTACAAAAAGAAAGCGGAAGAACTCGAGAAAAAACTCGCTGACCTCCACAAGGCGAAAGAAAAACGCGAAGAAAAAGTACCACTCTCTGGAAAAGCAATTATTTCCAATGCATTTTCTGGACTCACGAAAAAAGTTCCTCTCGAAACCATCGATGGAAAAGTAATAGAATCCAAAACCCCTGCGAAGGCAGTAGATTTCGGAACGTGGGACTTCCCGAGTGTGAAACTCCTGAATGAGATCGAACACAAAAATACCGTCTCACCCGATGAGATCGAAGAGAAATCTATCCTCATCCAGAAGACATTTCTCCAGTTCGGCATCGACGTCGAGATGGAAGAAGAGTGTGTATGACCGACAGTGATACAGTACCGTCTCCGTCCATCAGAGTGAGTCCGATTATCGAAAATCGAATCCCTAAAGAAAGACCTTACTCTCGCACTCAAAGCAAAATCTATCCGTATCCAAGCACCAATCCCAGGACTTGGACTCGTGGGAATCGAAGTACCGAATGAGAAACGGGATATTGTCGGAATCAAGGAAGTCCTCACAGATGATACATTCAGACACCACAAGTCGAAACTCGCGCTCGCAATAGGGAAAGATATCAATGGGGATTTTATTGTCGGGGACCTGGCGAAGATGCCGCACCTCCTCATCGCGGGTCAGACCGGTTCAGGGAAATCCGTGGGAATGAATGGATTCATCCTCTCGATGCTCTATAAGAACACTCCATCGGAACTCCGTATGATCATGGTAGATCCGAAACAAGTCGAGCTCGGTATCTATGATGGTATCCCTCATCTTCTTACACCAGTGATCAATTCGCCAGACAAGGCACTCAATGCGCTCAAGTGGTGAGTTGCCGAGATGGAACGTCGCTATAGTACGATGAAACCAATGAACGTGCGCAACCTCGAAGAGTATAATGCGAAAGTTGGCAATAAAGATAGAATGCCAGTTATAGTCATCATTATCGACGAACTCGCTGACCTCATGATGAGCGGGAACAAGAAAGAAGTCGAAGCAGCCATCACACGTATTGCTCAGAAGGCTCGTGCCGTCGGACTCCATCTCATCCTCGCGACACAGCGTCCATCCGTCGATGTTATCACCGGACTTATCAAGGCGAATGTCCCATCTCGTGTTGCATTCACTGTTGCATCCAATATCGACTCTCGCACGATTCTCGATCAGATCGGAGCCGAAGATCTCCTCGGTCGCGGTGATATGCTCTACTTCCCGACCGGTGCCATGGCAACCACTCGTATCCAATGAGTTCTCGTCGAGACGGATGAGGTCGAACGCGTCGTGAATCATATCAAGCGCACGATCGATCCTGCAATGCTCGAAGATATTTATGATCACTCTATTATCGAAGGAGATCGTGGGAATTGGGAGGGAAGTGTCGGTGGAGACAATAGTGGAAATAGTAACTTCGAAGAGGATCCAAAAATCATCGAAGAAGCGATTGAACTCGTACGCAATGCAGGAAAATGTTCTACATCCATGCTCCAGAGACACCTCAAGCTCGGTTATGGCCGAGCTGCTCGTGTCGTGGATATTCTCGAAAACCTCGGCATTGTCGGACCTGCGGACGGAAGTAAGCCGAGAGAGGTTATAGGATAGTCTCATCCATTGTTGGTACAAATTCTCAATCTGAACGTCTATGATTCGCGGCTAATTGTTGCTCATACGCTTGCATTGATCCTGCTTTTTCGATTGCATCAGGAAGTGGTGGACGAACTGATTGCTCAAGGATTTGATGTATCTGTCCTAAGTTGCTTGCACAATACAATAAGACACCACGAACATTATCTCACTCTCTCGCGGTTGGATCAATTCCTCAATTCCTCAACTTTGTTGCAATAGCAGAATGTCCCGTTTTTCATCGAGGCAACCGTTTCACTAAATCCATAGGAAGTGAATACATGATATCATTTATTGACAAAAGAACACCTGGAAGATTCTTTGGTTTCTTATGTTCTGCAACTGTTTCTAATGAATTGATTTCTGAAAGTGACATAATATTAATAAGAAAATGAATAAAAAACTGACCCCTTACACAACCCTTCGTACCTGTACCTGGTCCAGTAAATTCCTAATCTCTGGAGTTTTTTGTATATAGAAATCCTTAATTCCATCCTGAAGAAGTTCCGCAAAACTTAATGCTTCTTCTAAAAGTGTCGCACAGGTTGACCCACTCCCTATATCCCTAGGAAAAACTCAGAGTTGATGAAGTTGCATACATGCAATGAGAAGATTAGGAATTTCTCTATAAAACTCCTGAAGATTATTGGTATCTAAATATTCTTTGGCTATTTTTTTGGAAAGAAGATAAGCTTGTGAAAAAGCATACGCTTTCGTTCTTTCCTTTTCCCTTCTCTGACATTCAAAATGAGGAAGAAACTCTTTTGGAACTGTCATCCATTTTGCCTCATCATAATATCCTGCAATTATCCAGAGAGCACGTTTTCGTGCATCGTCTATAGATTTATCCTGTAGAAATAATAGAAGAGCTCACACATCATCTTTTAACTCATCAAACAATTGCGCGATATCCACTCATGTAAGTTTCTCATCTGACATGATACGAAGAATAGCTCGATGAATCTTTTCTTTTGGAAGTTCACAATCAGGAAGACCCTGAACATCAATTCCCCATAAATTATTTCTTAATTGAACTACTTGTCACATATTTTAATATATAATTAAATTAATTGTCAACAATTTGCAATATATACTTTTCTCTCTATACTGCAAGTGAATTTTATAAAATCTTTCTTTTTAGTCTATCCATGCCACGAATCCTTATAAAAACTCCCGAACAAATCGAATGAATCCGCAAAGCAGGAAAACTCACAGCTATGACACTCGATATGATCGGACAGTACGTAAAACCTGAAATATCCACTCTCGAACTCGATAATATCATGAATGCATTTATCCTGAAAAATGGGGGAGTATCCGCATGTATCGATTACCTCGGGAATAATAAGTGGGGGAAGTGACCAAGTGCCTACAAGAAATGTACTTGTATTTCTCTCAACGATGTTATCTGTCACGGAATTCCTCGAGAAGATGAAGTACTGAAAGAAGGAGATATTCTCAATATCGATGTCACAACGATTGTCGATGGATATTTCGGCGATGCGAGCCGCATGTATACGGTTGGGGAAGTGAGTGAACAGGCGAAACATGTGGTGAATGTTGCGAAAAAATCGCTCGAAATCGGTATAAAGGAAGTTCGTCCAGGAAATCATTTCGGCAATATCGGGTATGAGATAGCGAAATATGCGGAATCAAACGGATGTTCCGTTGTCCGCGAATACACGGGACATGGCGTCGGAGTCCACTTCCACGAAGAACCATACGTCTATCACAAAGCTGAGAAAAATAGTGGCCCAAAAATGCAACCAGGCATGATATTCACGATCGAACCGATGATCAATAGTGGAAAATTCGCCACCAAGCTCGACAAAGACCAATGGACTGTCCGAACGAAAGACTGATCTCTCTCAGCACAATGGGAACATACTATTCTCGTGACAGAGAAATGATGTGAAATACTCACAAAAGCATAAAACAAAATTCTCCAATTATGGGGAATTTTTTGTGAAAGAAAATGAAAAAATCTTTCAAAATTTAATATTTCTGTAATATTTGGTTCATATAATGAATGGCGCATTTATCCTATAATTTCCCAATAGTATGCGTCGTGAATCAGTCTATTCTTCAAATATCATATCCATCTGATATGACCCCGAGCGTCAACTCCTCGAAATTGAATTCCATGGTGGTGGCATCTACCAATATATAGGAGTTCCTCATCATATATATAATGCTCTCATGTCCGCACCATCACATGGAGTGTATTTCGCACAAAATATCCGACTGAAGTATCAGATGGTGACGGAGTAAAAAACTACTTCCCCCACCTCTCTATCTTCACCCGCGCAACTTTCACCGACAATAGAAGTCCATCATCTATAGATATATGATTCAGGAGCTCTGCCACGAACTGGAGTATAGCAGCACGAGACTCTGGAGATTCGATGATACGAAGTCTGATAGTCTCGAGTAAGGAAGAGATGATACTCGTCCGATGAGGAGAATCGAGTGGAATCCGTCGAGAAAAAGTCGTCACAATCGGTCAACCTTCGAGACAATCATATACATCACACGAATCACGGAATCCAGGATGTCGTGCACGTGTTGCATGGATACGACACCGATTCGAGATATCGAGGTATCCGCATTTTTCTCATGCGCGCTTCACGAGTTTCCCCGTCGACTGGTCGAATATATCATACACGCGACAACAGAGTCCATCACACCGTTCACACATCGTATCCGCCGTAGACATAGTCTAAAAGATAAAAAATAGGAACTATGTATATTTCTGAACTATTTATGAAACAAAAATCCTTCTCACAAAAAGAGAAGGATTCTGGACTTATGGAAGTTGGTAGTTTTCTTCGAGTGCTTTGATACGATTATCGAGCGAGGGATGCGTCGACCAGAATGAATCTGGCTCAGATATCATGAATGCCGTGAGTTTCCCGTTATCTACATGACGATCTTGGAGTTTCGTGAGTTGTTGGAGACGTTTGAGTCCAGCTATCATACTTGCCTTCGAAGTGAACTCAGCTCCGCCGAGATCTGCACGATATTCTCGCATACGAGAGAAATACATGATAACAATAGAAGCAAGAAGTCCGAATACAACTTGTAATACATTGTATACCAGAAAATATGAGAGCTGGGAAATACCACCTTCATCACTATCAGAACGTGAGAGAAAACCGGCAACAATGCGGGATACAATGTGAGAAAGTACAATGACGAAAGTATTCATCACACCGGTAATAAGTGTGAGTGTTACCATGTCACCATTGAGCACATGTGCCATCTCATGCCCGACGACTCATTCGATTTCGCGATTTTCCATAGTATTCAGAAGTCCTGTAGAGACTGCGACGAGAGCACTATTTCTGGATGCACCAGTTGCGAAAGCATTGGGTTCTGCCGATTCATAGTATCCTACTTCTGGCATGTCGATATTCTTCGATTTCGCGATACGCTCGACCGTCTGATAGACGAGCTGGAGACGAGCATCTTCCTGATGGAGAGTAGCAGAATCCAGGAGAATTATCCCATACATTTTCTTCGCCTGCCATCGAGAAAGAAGAAGAGAAATAATAGCTCCACCGAACCCGAATATCGCAGCAAAGGCAAGAAGACTCGTGAAGTCACCATATGCCGTGAGAAGATTCGGATAGAAATAATTCACCACAGACATGACGAATCCAAGAAGTACAAGGACTGCCAAGTTCGTGAGAAGAAAAAGAGAAATACGTTTGATATAGGTAAACATATGTATGAATAATTTATAGATTAAATAAGGATTGCTTATCTTTACATTGGTACAACATTATCATTTATGGAGCACGAATACATTGTATGAATTTCTATGAAAAATCAACTTGATTTTATTGCATCATTCCTTATTATCCTACTTGTATTACTTTTCTAACTTTTCATATTATGTTCGGTAAAGCCAAAAAAGAAGTTCCAGCCAAAGCAAGCATCGGAGTCAAAATGCATGGTTCTGTCACTGTCGGAACTAAGGGACAGATCGTTATCCCGAAAGATGTTCGCGATATGCTCGAAATAGGTGAAGGCGATACACTCATGACGATGACGAAATATGGAAAATTCGTCGGATTCATCAAGGCGGAAGATATGGAAGAATTCATCGAACTTCTCAAATCTGAGTGTAACATATAGAACGATTTTACTATTTAGAAACATTTATCATGAAAAAGAATATTTTTATTCTCGGCATATTATTGAGCCTCGTACTGAGCTCATGCTGAAGTGACACTACTGATACTACTACGCTTTCTGGATCAACAGGAACAGGAGTTACCAAAACTCCATTTCTCATATCCACTCTAAAAGTCTCTGATACTCTCGGAACAGTAGAGGTCGAAAAAACGAGTCGTATCACTGCGAGTTCGAGCCTCACACTCACGAGCCAATGAGCAGGAGAAATCGGAAAACTTCTCGTGAAAGAAGGACAAAAAATAAAAGCTGGAACGACGATTGCTGTTCTCAAAGATACTATCAATAATTTCGACCTTCGACTCGCTCAGGCAGAAAATACAGTGACGATGCAGGATGCAACTATCGCAACTACGAAAATCAATCTCGATCAGGCTGTCGAAAATGCTCGAATTGGACTCGAACGTGCTCAGCAATCATACGACACCCTCACAGATAAAAATGCGATTCAGTATGATACACTCGTGAATAGCAATGGTAAAACTCTCGATGCCTACAACCAGAACTACAAGAGTTATATTTCCGATGTTGATCGTCTGATGACACAACTCCTTTTCGAAGGAGACAAAATCCTCGGAATCACTACCACAAATGAGCATGCGAATGACAATTGGGAGCACTACCTCGGAGTACATAATGGTGATAGTTATGCACTCGCAAAAGAAGAATGGGGGAAAATGTATGAAGTTCGCGGAGCGATTCGTGCACGAATGGAGAAAGGTGCCTATCTCCAAACACAGACAATCAATGATGATCTGGAACTCGTGGGAAGCGGGTATACTGAACTTCAGAAATTCACAGATGCTATGATTCTAATGATACAGAATAATCTCATAGGAGCTGGGCTTTCTACTGAACTTCAGAGTGGATGGGTCACTGCATGGAATACCTACAAGTGATTGGTTCAATCGGGAGAAGCAACATTCAATGGCTGGAAATCACAGACAACTGTGTTTTTCAAATCCTATCAGAATAGTGAACTCGCGACGAAACTCGCTCTCGCAAGCCTCTCGCGCAATCTCACAGCAGAAGAAAATGCAATCATAAATGGATCAACCGATATACGTGTCAACTATGAATCTGCACGAATCGATCTCAAAGACAAGATTACCAACGCAAAACTTTCTCTCGATCAAGCGCAACTCGCATATAATAATGCTCTCAAGTCTCGTGAAGCAACTCTCACACAACTCGATGCAACGAAGAGAAATTCCCAGATCGCACTCGATCAAGCTCGTCGTGACTATGCCAAACTCTCTATCTCAGCACCGGTCGATGGAACTGTGACAAAGATGATCGCAAATGTCGGACAGACCGTGAACGCAGGAAGTGCTATCGCAGAATTTTCTGGAAAACAACCCCAGATTGTCGTCGATGTTGATTCGTCTCTCGCGAGTTCACTCGGAATTGGCAATACAGTGAATATTTCTGTAGACAATACAACTCTCACAGGAACAGTAACTGCCGTTTCTCATATTGCGAATGCGAACCTCCTTTCTACTATCAGAATCGCGGTTCAGGATGGAGAGAAATATATCGGAAAAAGTGCTTCTATAAGATTCACTTCTATAGCAAACAATAATAGTGGTTCTATACTTCTTCCTATTAACGCCGTGAAGATCATATCAGAAGAAGAAGGAGAAATTTCTCTTTTCTCTCCGGAAACTGGTCTCATGAAAAAAACGGTCACACTCGGGCAAGTCAACAATACAAGCATCGAAGTATTCGGACAATTCAATATCAATGATGCTATCATAACGACAGATATAAGCAACTATGATGAACTCCGAAATACACTCACGCTCCAATAAAATAATGCAAAAATACTATGAATAATCGTCATCAAGAAATACGGGAAAAATTGAACACTGGATTCTTTGGTTTCTGGGTGAAACAGTTTCGAATCTCCTATTTGGTTGTCATTGCACTCATCATCATGGGGATGATCGCCATTATCAAAATCCCAAAAGAATCGAGTCCATCCGTCAATCTCGGCATGATATCAATCATGACTCTCTATCCTGGAACCAGTCCAGTCGATATGGATTCTCTCGTGACAGACAAGATCTACAAAAAAATCAAAGATATCAAATGAATCGATACTATCACTTCGAACTCTGTGCTCTGAGCATCAAACATTTTGGTCAACGTTCGTACTGATGCGAATACAAAAGATCTCCTCAATGATATCAGAAATAAAGTGAGTGGCGTACAACTTCCTGCTGATGCCAAAACACCAATCATCACCGAAATAGAAACTGATACTAATAGCACATTTTCCGTTTTTCTCTATTCGAAAAATCCGAATACAAGCAAGGCTCTCCTCTATGATCGTGCCATACAACTCCAACATGCTATCGAGAAAGCAAGTGGCGTGAATAAAGTGAATCTCTCTGCAGGAAGTACACAAAAATCAGTCGGTGTATGAGGTGGTGGAAATGATTCAAGCTATGATGTAGATATTATTATTTCTGATGAGAAACTCAGTAATCTCGGACTCAATATTGGCACAATAGCGAGTATCATTCAGTGATACAATCGAGATCAACCGATAGGCAATTATTCTGTCTGAGACAAGAATTATGATTTCCGCATAGAAGGGAAGAACAAGGAAAGCTTTGACTTTCTCCAGATTCCTATTTCTCTCCCAAAATGAGGAACTATTCTCCTCGGCGATATCGCTAGTATAGAAAGAAAATATATCAGTGATGCTACAAACTATCTCGTTCTCTGAGGAACAGGAGAAGTTCAATCATACGAATATGTCGGACTCACAGTGAACAAAACAGATAGCGCTAGTATTTTTACTGCGAGCAAAAATGCGAAACAGGTCATCGAAGATACTTTCAAGAATTCGGATTTTTCTGGTTTTTGATACAGTTATGGGAATGACCTCGCCGACACAATCAATGATGATTATCAGGAATTGTTACATGAGGCGATGATCACACTGTCGCTCGTATTCGTAGCGATGTATTTATTCGTTGGGTTCAAGGATTCACTTTTCGCAACCATCACCCTACCACTTGCATTTCTGGCGACATTTTTGCTCCTCTATTACAACGGATACACGATGAATTTTCTGACGAATTTTTCATTGATCCTCTCGTTCGGTATTGCAGTAGATACGATTATCGTGATCGTCCAGGCTGCAAGTGCAAAAATCCGCGTCGGATATAATCCAGAATCTGCCATCATGCTCGCTCTCAGAGAATATGCAGTGCCGATTATTGCTGGTGTGATGACGACTATTGTGGTGTTTATTCCGATGATGACTCTTCCAGGAATTATCGGAAAATTCCTCGCC
This sequence comes from Candidatus Gracilibacteria bacterium, assembly GCA_028687475.1. Classification (NCBI taxonomy): domain Bacteria; phylum Candidatus Altimarinota; species Candidatus Altimarinota bacterium. The sequence goes on from JAQUAB010000002.1 coordinate 50,902, forward strand.
TATATTCCTGTCACGATTTTCTGAGTACTTGCTACAGGACTCGTGCTCGCACTGACTGTCAATAGTGCACTCTATCTCCTGTTCGTCAAAAAAAGAAAGACCTATGTCGATGATGCACATGCGCTCGAATATGCCACCGATGAAGAGAAAGAACTTCTCCTTATTGAACGTGACGGAAAAGCAAGAATTGCAGAAAAATGAGCACCATTACGAATCCGAATAATCCATACTATCACCGAATGGTACAAAAAAATCCTGAGAAATTTTCTCGAACACACGTACCTCAGAAGAACCGCAATTATCGCTCCTGTTGTATTTCTCTTTTTCGGATTCATTGTTTTCGCACCAAAAATTGGGGTGGATATTTTCCCAGCTTCAGATAATAACATCCTCAATGGAACTATAGAATGACCCGTGGGACAACGCACAGAGACAACCGTAAAAGCACTTTCTGGGATGAGTAATATTCTTTCTGGATATGACGAAGTCGACTATGCAAGTGTCAGTATCCAAGATAATACAGCCACTCTCAGTATTCAACTCCAGAAAAAGAAGATTCGCGATAGCAAAAACCAAATGGATGTTTTTGCTTTCGAAAAAGTCATCGGAGAAAAATTCAAGATATATGAAGCCATGGGATACAAAGTCGCCATCGAAGCACTCAAATGAGGACCTCCAGGATCGAAAGCAATCGGTATTAAGCTCCTAGCAGAGAATACTGATGGACTTCCAACACTCATCAATGTATCAAAAGATTTCGAGGCATTCCTGAAAAAAATGCCAGGAACCAAAAATGTTGGACGATCTTCGAATGATACCCCGTGACAATTCATCTTCAAGCTCAAAAAAGATCTCCTCGCAGAATATGGAATCAGTCCAGCACTCATATACTCTCAGATTACCCAGACAGTGAATGGTATCACTGTAGGTTCCATCGAGGACAACAATGAGGATATGGATATCAAAATCCGATCCAGCAAATTCTGAGACGATGTGAAAATGGAAGACATACTTTCTATTCCGATCACCGTCGGAACATCGAGTTATATGGTACGAGATTTTGTAGACACCACCATCACCAATGCTACAGCGGTGGTGTCTCGAGAAGATGGTGATATCCAGATAACCGCGGAAGCCAATCTCGAACAATGACTCGATACCGTGACGAATCAAGCGAAACTCATAGAATACGCGAAATCATATCCATTTCCAAAATGAATTACCTATTCGAGTGGATGAGAAAATGAGTCAAATAGTGAACTCGTACTTGCGATTGTGTCAGCATTTTTCATCGCACTTATCGTCATATTCGCGATTCTCACGCTCCAATTCAATAGTTTCTCTCAACCAGCGATTGTCCTCTATTCAGTCATCATGTCGATACCATTTGTGATGATAGGACTCCTTTTGACAGACAACAAATTCTCTCTTCCTTTTGGTATTGGATTCATTGCCTTCACAGGAATCGCTGTGAATCATGGTATTATCCTGATTTCTGCTATCAATGAGAATCTGAATAAATGAATGGAATGAATAACAGCACTTGTCGAGGCAGGATCAAGCCGTCTCGAACCAATGCTCCTCACAACCGTGACCACCGCACTCGGTATCCTTCCGATTGCACTTCGTGATAAGTTCTGGTCTGGTATGGGATTCACGATCATCTTCGGTATCATCGCCGCATCCGCTATCACTCTCTTCGTCGTGAAGGGAATCTACTATGAGATATACGTTGCGAAACACGAATCCATATGGACAAAAATAAAAAGGAAATTCTCTGAACGAAAGAAAAGAAAAATCAGTGAATAATATACAAAAAACCTTGAGGAATTTCCTCAAGGTTTTTTTATGAAGTATCTATACCCCCAGAGTCCTCATGGCACGAGCTTCAGTTCGAGACATAGCTGATTCAGTATTATCTAATAATTGAGATATTATATAATCATAAAGCATTCATTGTTCCTTACTTAATCCATCTTTATCACTTCTATATTCAGCATTCTCAAAAGAAGCATATAATTCCTCCAATAAATCATCAATATCTCGTACCCTTGTCTTCGCATCCATATTCGAATAGTATTGCCAATCTTTTTGTTCCCCATGAAGAAAAAGCCAAAGAAATTGTTCCCCTGAAAGAGAGGCCTTATAATCAATAAGCCTTGGATTCTTTGCGGGTAATTCCTGTATTCCTATCACAGATTCGAGTGCATTCTTGATTTCGTCAGGAATACTCCCATAAAGAGCTTCTATATCTTCCATAAAATAAAGAATAAATAATACAGGTAAATACTACCATACTTCTCTCTAGAATGCAAGAATCTAATTCCTCACACTTCCAATACGATACTCACTGAATCGCACACGTTTTTGGGCAATGATATTTTTTATACTTTTCTCATTCGCATTCAATACGGCTCTGCCACTCTTGAGCTCGAGAAAAATAATCTCTCGAAGAGATCATTCTGAGAGTCCATCAAAGATAATATAATCCGTACCTTTCCCGATAAATACCATATCTTTCGGTGTATAGGGAAAATCAGGAAGTGCTGGAAGAATTTTCTCATATATTTCTCACGTGATACTGTTGCGCGAACCTCGGATAGCATCGCGTTGGAAGGATTTCTTCTGACCGAGAAAAACAATCTTCGCGAGAAAAAATCCAAGAAATAATCCGAATACCGTTCCGATAATAATATACTGAATCTCCATGATAAAAATGAATTATTTATAACTATTTCCCGCTTTACTAATCTGTTGTTTTCCATATTATCCTCCCATCTCTAAAAATCAAATTATGATATCAGTTATCTGTACGAACGATGTCCGCGTGCGCGATGGATTCGCGAATGCGCTTTCTCTCGAAAAAGTCGAAGACACTTCAACAAAAATCATGTACCAGAAAGGGAAGTGGGTGTTGATCTTCTTCCGTGAAAATTTCTCAAAAGATGATCTCGACTGGATCACTTCTTCATACATTCCTGATCGCATCTATCTTCCGTATTTTGGAACATCGATCGATGTGATGCACGAAGTCGGTGATATCATTGTTCCGAATGTATTTTTCTCCTACAATCCGAGAATCGAATCCATAGAAATATCAGAAGAAAACCGAGATTCCCTCATGGAATGAGTACAATTTCTCACACACCTGGAAGAACAGAAGGATTATTATGTGGAAGATTTCGGGCTCTCAGTCGGAGGAATCATCGTACAAAATGCTCCAGAAAAAATGAACGACGAACTCATGACGAAACTCATGCTGGTATACGAAGCAGATATCTATGCCCCTTCTGACATTCAGGGAAGCATCGAGATGGTGCAGGATGAGAATATCCCGAGTATCATCCTCTGTGGAACCGTGGAAGGGAAGGTAGGAAAGTACCAGTGAACAACTCCGCCAGTGGACTTCGTTATCCGAAATATGATTACAACCATTCGTCTGCTCGAAGATGAAGCATAAAAATTCCCCTCAAATTGAGGGGAATTTTTGAGAGATGTGATGGCTGGGATAGTAGGATTCGAACCTACGAATGCCGGATTCAGAGTCCGGAGCCTTACCACTTGGCGATATCCCAATAGACGAAAAACATCGGGATAATAGAGAAAAACAGAATTTTTTCAAGTTTTTTATTCTTTTTCATTTGCAGAGAAGTATAGAATGGCATTCTTGAGTGACTTTCACATGCGTTCCACAATTTCATTCCCGAGACAGTATCGAAAATAAGAGAAAGAGTTAATATCATCACCAGAAACATTTTTATACCTCCAACCACCATTACCTCTATCTGTTTTTGTAATACTCTTGATTTTCATATTTTTGATAACCCGATACTCAATGCCCGTAGGACCATCATGAAATGATTGGAATTCATATTTATCCAAAGATACAGTAAACTTTCCAAGGAATTTATTCTGAGGATCTTTTATCTGCAATTCAAGATATGTAATATTTCCATTTTGATTTCTAGAAAGTTTTTTTGCATCAAAAGTAACCGTAAAAACCCCAGATAATGTTTCTATAGTATCTCTGAAGTTCTTTCATTTCCTATCCAAAACTTCCTCCGTATTTTTTCATACAACCTGTTTAATGGATTCATTTCAGGTTATATTTTTCGGTTCAGGATTGTATCACTCTCACCAGAGAGCCATTTGACGTGGCATATTTGCATAAATAAATATTTCCCTATAATTCTCTCATATTCTCTCGGGAAATGCAAATTTCTGAAAGGAAATTCTTCTCTTTTTTATCGTATTCTTCTATGAAAATTCTCATCGGACTCTTCTTCATCGCTATCGGGATTGCGATCATGCGATATCGCTACCAGATATACAACTTCACTGGAGATTGGGATTGGGCACTCAAATACCTCGGAGGAAATGGAACCGTGCTCGCGATAACCCTCATCGGGATGGGATTCGTGGCAGTCGGTGCTGCATGGCCTTTTGGTGCATTCGACAATACAAATGGAAAAGTACAGAATCCTACTATCGTGAATGGAAAATAAAAGCTAACCCATAGAAATGAGTCGCATCTCGATGAACTCTGGAATCGCGAAACGAAAACGATCCACTAATCGATCATAGAGATAATAGTCTTCTTCATCAGAGTGAAGGATAAATCTATCCGAAACATCCCCATTCGGAAGCTTGCTCGTCGTGAGAGATTCGATATTGACACCTGCCTGATAGAGAATATCGGTAACTTGTCGTAATAATCCCATTTTGTCGTGAAATATACATTCAACTTCGAGTGTCACACCATCAGTCTGTGCATTGCTCCACTGCGCTGGCATGCGACGATCTGGTTGAATTTTTTCGATATTCGGACAATCGAAACGGTGAATCGTAATCTCACCCATTCCAATATATCCCATGATTTTATCTGGAGGAACCGGATTGCAACACTGAGCAAATTTGTACGGAATATCGCGTTCTTGTCCGATAAGAACCGTGATTTCTTCATCGGAAGAATTATGTATTCTTGATTTCTTTTCTTTCGGAATTGGCTCATCTTTTGTTTCGATTTTTTTCTCCGTACCAAGCATTTCCAGAATCACATCATCATGAATTGCCTTGAGTACACTCGATGGTTTTCGAGACAGATTTCCTATCTGTACGAGCACATCTTCTTTTTGCTTCGTATCGAGAATATGTCCATCCATATTTTTCAGAAGAGAAAGCTCTTTATCGAGTCATTTTCCGTAGTTTTTCTCGAGATACGAATTCAGAATAAATCGTCATTTTTCGAGAAAAAATCCACGTTCCTCACGATTCATGAACTGACGAATATGTTCCTTGGCTTTCGCAGTTTTCACGAAAGAAAGCCAGATAGGATTCGGTTTGCGATGAACATCAGTGACGATTTGGACACTTTCTCCATTCCGAAGCGTATAATCGAGTGGAACCACTTGTCCATTCACTTTCGCGATTGTGAGTTCATTTCCGAATTTCGAGTGAATCGCATATGCGAAATCCACGGGCGTCGAACCCTTCGGCAACGTGATAATATCACCCTTCGGTGTGAAGACGAAAATCTGGTCAGAAAAAACATTCACACTCATCTCGCTCATGAATTCTTTTCCTTCGATCACATTTTCGACGATTCCTTTGATGGTTTTTACCCAATAACTGTCCTGAGACTTCGCGGAAGTTCATTTCTCCGAATATTCGAAATGCGCCGCCACTCAAATCTCTGCCTGAATATGCATCTCTGGAGTACGAATCTGGATCTCTGTCGGCTGTGAACGAACCTCTGGAAACAGTCCGACAACGGTCGTATGCAGCGATTGATATCCATTTTCTTTCGGCAGTGCGATATAGTCCTTGAAGCGCTTCGGCATCGGAACAAAGACGTTATGCAACACTCAGAGAATCTCATAACATCGAGGAATCGTATCGGTGATGATACGAATCGCGAACAGATCATAGAGATCACGCGCATGCGTATAGGAATATTCCTTGCGAAAAATCTTCTTGTAGATACTGTATGGCGCTTTGATACGGTAACTAATATCCCGAATCGGAACAGATTCTGGAATCATCTCACGAATGATTGTTTTCGCTTTCGAGAGAAAGTATTCCTGTTCTTCCTGAAGTTCAGCAAGTTCTCGTGTAATCTCTGCGAATTCTTTTGGGTGTAATACATGGAAACACTCTGTCTCAAGCATTTCCTTCATATGAAAGATACCGAGACGATCTGCAATCGGCGCATAGATATTGAGCGTCTCGAGTGCTATACGTTCACGTTTCTGAGGATCGGCATGATGCTGAAGTGTCTGCATATTATGGAGACGATCTGCGAGCTTCACGATGATAACACGAAGATCCTCTACCATCGCGATGAACATCTTGCGGAGGCTCTCGATACTTCGCTCTTCTCCACGATACTTGATAGCAGAAAGCTTCGAGAGTCCTTCACAAATAAGTGCCACCTCGTCGCCAAATTCCTTTGCAATATCTGCTTTTGTCCGATCCGTATCCTCGATAACATCATGAAGAATACACGACTGGATTGTCACGAGATCTGGCTTCAGATGGAGGAGAAGTTTTGCTGCGAGAAGGGGATGGATGATGTACGGCTCTCCGCTTTTTCGCACTTGTCCATGATGCGCCTCTTTCGCGAACATATACGTATTCCATATACGGTCATGGATAATCTGCTTGTCGATATTCATGTACTCCGAAACAAGCTCGATGAGCTCATGAGCAACACTATCAGCTTCGGTATAATCGGCGATGTTCTCGATTTTTTCAGACATAAAACAAGGGGAATAAGATACAAAAAGTATACCGAGAGTGACACAAAAAACAAATGGATTCTGAATTTAGCATTTTCGGCGAAACACGTACAAAAGTTTGGAATATTTCTGCTTTTCTGATAAGATAAGAACAATATTGGATGTTTGTTTATTCTGTAATCCGAAAAATATGCTTCTCCTCTCGACTTCGTCGCTCGCATGATATGGACTCCATAAGGTTTTTCTTCTCGCGAAAGAAGCGAAATACGATGGTATCGACCTGGTGATTGATTTCGATCAATACGATACGTGCAATGCGGAATATATAGCAAGTCTCGTCGAAATATCTGGAGTGAAAGTCGAAAGCATCTCCGCGCCAGAAAGACGAGTCACAAAAAAACAAGTCGATGAAGTACTCGCTATTGCTGGGAAACTTGGGGTTTCTCTTGTAAATCTTCATCCGCCACACAGACTCGATAAAGAGAAAGATTGGTTCGGCGAATATCTCACAATCCTCGAAGCAAAATATCCGAATATCACCATCGCCGTCACGAATGCTCCTCCGAAAACTTGGCTCTTCATCATCTCTGAATATGGTGATGCCAGACCAGAAACTATCAAAAAGATCACATCACATACGGCACTCTCTATCGGAAATGTCGAACCGGAAAGTGGAATCGATCTCATGAAAACATTCACACTCCTCGGAAATACGATCAATCATGTCTATCTAACTGACAAGACTGAAGAGAAAAACTATCTCTTCCCAGGAGAAGGGAATATGCCTCTCGAGAGTCTCCTTATCCGCATGAAAGAATCTGGATACAATGGCCCATTCACACTCCTCGTGAACGCAGACGAACTCTCTGCCGGAGAAGATGAACAAGTCATCAAACGCCTCCAAGAAGCTCGTTCATTTCTCGAGAGATACTATTAGAAATCTCCTACAAAAAAACTCCTGAATTTCAGGAGTTTTTAGTTAAACATCTTCATAGCGCGAAGCTTGTTCTCGACCGTTCATTCGATCTCGAGTCGATCACGGAGGAATATATTGCCTTTCTGAGCAAGAATCGAGAGAACGAGCTTATCGTTGTATTCGAGGCGATTCGAGAAATCATCGAGCGACATGATGGCATATTTCACTTTCTTTCCGAAAAACGTTTTCTCGAGGAAGTTATTGAACTCAATCTTATCGAGATCTCCGATAATGAAGATGTCGACGATATTGTTCGTGGTCTCATTGCGAAAATCCAGAACCGCTTCAGAAATCGTCACGAGATCCAGATTTTTGCGTCACTTGAAGAATTCTTTCACTGGCACAAGGATATTGTACGACTTCAAAAACATCTCGACAATCTCATGATAAATCGCACAATTGTGATTCATCATATAATACTTTTTCTTATTCTGTTCGTATGACTTCAGTATCGTGAGTGCTTCGAGATTCATGAGCTCACGGCGAACAGCATTGATCTGTTCATCAGTGTCACGACACAATTCACGGATAAAAAACCCAGTGCTAGAGCGAGCTACAACATCTTCGATGACGAGTTTTTCGAGAAGTTTGACGCGCGAACGCGAACCAAAAAGTTTGACGAGATCCACGAGGTATGGAACAGATAAGGTATACTAAGCCAGGAGTATATCAGAAAGGAAGGGAATTGCAAGAAAAATGAATTTTCCCTCGATTTTTTCACCTTTTTCCATACACTGCCGCACATGTCCAACCTCAACCCACAACAACAAGAAGCTGTCCTCACCATCGATGGCCCACTCCTCATCAACGCCTGAGCCGGATCAGGAAAAACCCATACCATCACTGAACGTGTCGTTCATATGATCGAGGATCGAAATATCGACCCACGATCGATTTTCTGTGTGACGTTCACGAACAAGGCAGCCCGAGAAATGCGCGAACGTATCGGGAAACGTCTCGGAGTCGATATGAACGGTGTGAACCCATTTCGCAACAATCGACTTCCAACGATTGGAACATTCCACTCGGTGGCATCGTTTTTCTTGCGCATGTTCATCGACAAGATTGGATATTCGAAGGATTTCGTTATCTATGACAGTGACGACTGTACTCGCCTCACGAAGGAGATCATGAAGCGTCAGAATATCGATGACAAGGAATTCAACCCTCGCGCGATCCACTCGATGATATCAGGAGCAAAAGGGAAGTGACTCACACCGAATGAATACTCAGCAACGGTTGATTCCTATGCGAAGTCGGTCGTACTTGAGGTCTACAAGGAATATGCGGCACGACTCAAAGCGGACAATGCACTCGATTTCGATGATCTCCTTCTCCTCTTCCGTCAGATACTCGATATCGATGAAGTGGTGGAATATTTCCATAATCGGTTCCGATACTTCATGGTCGATGAGTATCAGGATACGAATCTCCTCCAGTATGAGATGATCCGTATCCTTGCGAGCAATACGCGCAACCTCTGTGTGGTCGGTGATGATTGGCAAGGAATCTATTCATGGCGTGGAGCAGACATCGAGAATATTCTCTCCTTCAAGAAGGATTACCCAGAAGCGAAAGTCATCAACCTGGAAGAGAACTACCGTTCGACACAGATGATTATTGATGCCGCGAATGCAGTCATCAAAAACAATACGAATCAGATGAAGAAAACCCTCTTCACGAAAAATCCTGTGGGCGAGAAAATCACTATGCTCGATGGACTCGATGAGAAACACGAGACGGAACTGATTGCTTCGCAAATTCAAAATTCAAAATTCAAAATTCAAAATTGAGAAAATGGAACGGAAGATAAATCTTGAATTAAGTATTGAGACTGGGCGATCCTCTACCGTACGAACGGACAATCCCGTCTCATCGAAGAATCACTCATCCGAAAAAATATACCCTATAGAGTATTCTGAGGAGTGAAGTTCTATGAACGAAAAGAAATAAAAGATATACTTGCTTATATGCGCCTCATATTCAACCCTGGAGACAGCATGAGTATGAAACGCATCATCAATGTCCCGAGTCGAAAAATCGGTGAGAAATCGCTCGAAAACTTCCTCGAAGTCCTCAGCCGTGAACACCTCACGCTCGATGAATTCGCAGAGAATGATTTTCTCCTGAATTCCCTCACAGGAATTGGTGCAAAATGAATCCAAGGATTCTGCCTCACATACAAGACGCTCCGTGAGCTCGCGAAAACAGGTTCTGTAGCTGAAGTCATGGAGAGTCTCATCAAGCGCACAAACTATCTCGACTATCTGAAGGAGGAATACACCGAAGAAGAATACGAGGGAAAGGTAGAAAATGTGGAAGAATTTCTCAATATGGCATCACGCTATGATGGGATGCTATTCCCAGAAAATCTCGCCACATTCCTCGAAGATATTGCACTCATCACCGACCAAGATCGTGATAATGAGAATAGCCAAGATATGGTATCACTCATGACCGTCCATCTCGCGAAGTGACTCGAGTTCCCGCATGTCGTCATCGCCGGAGCTGAGGAAGGAGTCTTTCCACATTCACGATCACTCCTCGAGGCCAGTGCTATCGAAGAAGAGCGTCGTCTCATGTATGTAGCCATCACTCGCGCCAAGGAAACTCTTTATATTTCTCGTGCCCACGAGCGATATAATTTCGGAAACTATAGCGCAAATCCGAAGAGTCGATTCGTGAAAGAAATCCCAGCAGAATATATCCATGTCGAGGAGAATCGCGGTTCAGCGAAGAGTATCTTCGGCGGTGGAAGTGAATGATTCTCGACATTCGGAAGTGCATTCGGAAGCTCGCTCGGAGGAACATTATGAACTCCGAAACCAGGTATCAGTCCTGTACAAAAATCAGGCAAGAAGAACAATGCCTCAGACTTTGCTGTAGGGAATCGTATCAAACATCCTCAGTATGGAATCGGAACGATTGTTTCGCTCAAAGAAGCAATCGCAGATATCGCATTCTCCGGAACAGGAATCAAGAAGATGAATATCGAGATTGCGCCGATAGAGAAACTATAATTCCCCCATTTTCCCATCCCGATAATTCTGGAATGCCTGCATAATCTCAATATCCGTATTCATGACGAATGGGCCATATGCAGCCACAGGCTCATCGAGCGGTTTTCCTGCCATGACAAGGATTTTTACAGGACTATCTGATACAAATTGAACCTCAGTTCCATCTTGGGAGAGAAATATCATGTCACCATTTGTGAGAGCTTTATCATTGAGAGCAATATTTCATTCAACAACGAGAATCATCGCATTGTATCACTCAGGAAATGTGAGTATATTTTTTCATACTCATTCAAGACGGATATCATAGAGTTCTACGGGAGAGAATGTTTTTGTGATTCCTGATTGTTCAATACTGATTCATTGTTCATTTTTCACTTGAAGATTTCCTGCAATAACCCGAGCCCTTCCTCCATCAATAGCCACTTCTGGGATCATATCGCGGGTTAATGACTGATAGTGCGGTGTGGCCATCTTGTGTTCGCGAGGGAGATTCACCCAGAGTTGCACCACATGTTGTACGCCTCACATCCGAGCGAACTCTTCCGTCATGAACTCATTGTGCAGAAGTCCACTCCCCGCAGTCATCCACTGCACCTCATCAGCGCCAATCACTCCTCCGTGACCCGCAGTATCCTGATGTTCGATCTGACCCGAGTAGACAATCGTCACCGTCTCGAATCCTCGATGCGGATGATATCCCACCCCAGGACGATGCCCACCTGATTGTGGTTCGATCTTCCATGGAGCATTGTAGTCGAGCATGAGAAATGGGCTCGTCTCGTTGCTCATCTCACGACCATATCCAGGAATATATTGTGAAACACGGAATCCATCACCCACCATATGATTTCTTCGAGGATGTTCGAGTCTGATGTTTTTTTTGAGCATAAAAATAGGATAAGTTATAACTCTTATCCTATAGAGAAAATCTGATAAATCAATTTATTTTATAAAGTAATATACGATAAACACTGTCCAAAAAAGGAGAATAACAGGAATCCACACTCGAAAATTCCTCTTTCCTGCTTTGTGATAGAGTGGCGCTTGCATCCCGAGCCATATACCAAAAACTCATCCGAGAATCGCAAAAATCCAGAGGGTTTTCTCTGATATTCTCCACCATTTGTAGATGGATTTCAGCTTATCTATCCACATGATAGCGTAGGCAAGGAGGTTGATGAAGAGGAGGAGATAGGGGAACATTCCATTTATGAATATAAGATAAAGAACTTTGAAATTCTGAAATTTGCAATTTACTGTTTAATAGAGTATTATTTTATTGCTGTTCTGTATTAATAAATATCATGAGAAAATACATTCATATTGTTATACTAGCTTTACCATTGATACTATATCCATTTCTTTTTATAGCAAATATAATGGGATTGGCGGCGATTGGATCTATAAAATATATATGAATATCTGTGTTGATTCCAGTATTATTTATGGTTTGATCTCTCCTGTACCCTATAGTATATCTTAATTATCTACTTATTGCTATCTTCTCCAAAAACTTAAGAAACATCGTACTAATAACAAAATTTACTTATTGGTACTTAATAATACGTATTTTATTATTTATTTTCTGGTGAAGCACTAACAATTATAGTACATTAATTCAACATAGTGCCCCCTATAACATACATTCATTAGATTCTGATGTTGAAAAAGCATTGGAGGAGTTTCTTAAAAATAATTAAAAAGTTTTTCTTAGAATACTACTCTTCCATTTCTCCGTCTCATACCCACCTATTCTCACAAACTCGAGAGCAGGGAAGCACTCATGGATCTTCCCCTCAGGAACTCGCTGATCATAGCCAAAAGCGAGAATGTCTGGATGGAGCGTGCGAATCGGCGCAAACATGTCCACTTCATCTCCGAGAATCACATTCGCATCTGGAAAGGATTTCTGCACATTCGAGAGACGCACATTCTCATTATCGACCGGACTTCGTCATTTTCCCGAGAGAACTCGTGCATCACGAGCGATGACAACTGTCATTTTCTTCGCGAATTTTTGCGCTTCAGAAAGGTAAAAAACATGCCCAGGATGGAAAATATCAAATGTACCGAAAGTCATCACATGGTCAAGCGTCTTTTCTCTATGGGCTTTAAGAGATTTTCAAGTACTATCTTCCGCATCAGAATCAGATAAACCAGTCAATGACATAATGAGAGGATAAGTCAAATATGAGATACAACGCCTTTATGTACACAAAAGGTGCACAATTTTCAAAATTCTTTTGACAAGATATGGTGGAAAGAGTAGATTCAATAACACAATATCTTGTATATCTATGTGATACTCTTTCTCATTTCTCATCTCCAATTTCGACCAGTAGTATATAGATTTTTGATAGGTCTACAAATACAAATACGTGGTCGATTTTTTTGTTCTCGTTCCACAATTCTTCACTTTTAATTTTTCACCTTTAACTGAACTATGTCCCTCGAAAAAGTCCGCAAACGCAATGGTGATATCGTCGAATTCGACCGTATACGCATCGAAGAAGCTATCGAAATGGCTTGTAATGCTTGTGGTGAGAATGAGAAATCATTCATCCCTGTCGTTACTGATTTTATCGTCAAAGATCTCGAACATGTCTATAGTGAGATTTTCGTGAATCGTATCCCATCCGTGGAAGATGTTCAGGATATCGTCGAACGAAATCTTGTGAAGTTCAACAAGTTCGAAGTCGCGAAACAATACATCATCTATCGTGCAGAACGCCAAGGAGAACGTGAAGAAGAAAACAAGAAACGTATCAAGGAATTCGAAAAAAACAAACTCCAAGTGACAAAATCTGACGGACACAAAGAGCTTTTCGACGTTGCGAAAATCGAACGCCTCTTCAAACATGCAGCAAAAGGATATGAGAAAGAATGTACATTCGATGATCTCATGGAGGCATTCAAGAAAAATATCGTCGAAGATATCAAGACAGCCGACATCGCAAAACTCCTCATCAAGACGTGTATCGACCTCGTGAGCGTCGAGAATATCGCTTGGGAACATGTCGCTGGACGCCTTGCACTGTTTGACCTCTACAAAAAAGCAGGGAAGAACCGCAACATCGGACAAAAGGAAATCTACACACCAGAATCATATCTCACATTTTTCAAGGCCTACGTCGAAGAATGACTCTACTACAAAGACTTCATGAAGTACTACAGTGAAGCAGATATCCGGAAGGCTGGAGAAATCCTCGCAAAAGTCGGAAAACAGAATGATATGGGATATGGATACACGACTATCCTCTCTCTCGGAAAACGTTACCTCCTCAATCCGAACAAATTCGTCCGCGAGCTTCCACAGGAACTCTACATGTCCGTTGCGCTTTTTCTCGCGATTCCTGAGAAAGATGAGAACCGTCTCGAATTCGCATTCAAAATCTACGAGCAGTGTTCTGGACAGAAAATCTCTCTCCCAACTCCGACGCTTATCAATGCACGTACCAACTGGCATCAGCTCACGAGCTGTTTCAAGCTCAATGTCGGTGATGATCTCCGTTCTATCTACCACGGTATCGAGGATATCGCTCAGATTTCGAAATATGGTGGAGGTGTAGGTGTCTATCTCGGACATATTCGCTCACAATGAGCATCTATCCGCGGGATCAAGGGTGCAGCTGGAGGTGTGAATCCATGGATCAAGGTCATCAATGATACGGCTGTTGCCGTGAATCAGCTCGGAGCTCGTCTCGGTGCAGTCTCTGTGACGCTCGATGTGTGGCATCGCGATATCCATGATTTTCTCGACCTTCAGACAGAGACAGGAGATATCCGAGGAAAAGCCTTCGATGTATTCCCAGCTATCTCTGTTCCCGATATTTTCATGCGTCGCGTCGAATCTGGTGATGATTGGACACTTTTCGATCCATACGAAGTCGATAAGAAATACGGAAAGAAACTCGAAGATCACTTCGGAGCGGAGTTCGATGCTTTCTATGAAGCAATCGAAAAAGATGAAACCCTCGAAATGAAGAAAGTCATCAAAGCAAAAGATCTCTTCAAACAGTTCCTCAAGGTAACCGTCGAAACGGGTATGCCATACGTATTCTACCGCGACACGGTGAATGCGATGAATCCGAACAAGCACGCAGGAAATGTCTATTCGAGCCAGCTCTGTACAGAGATTTGTCAGAACAGTTCACCAGCGAAGTTCATCGAAGAAACCATCGAAGGGGGAAATATCGTTCTCCGCTATGAGCCAGGTGATACTGTCACTTGTAATCTCGCGTCTGTGAACATGGCGAAAGTCTACGATGAGAAAACGATTGCCGAGACTATGGACGTCATCTGTCGTCTCCTCGACAATGTCATCACGATCACCAAGTTCCCGATCAAGAACGCAGAACTCACAGCGATGAAGTACCGTTCTATCGGTATCGGGTACCTCGGTCTCGCCGAGTACCTCGCGACTCGTTCTATGGCGTACGACTCTGCTGAGGCACGAGCAAAGGTCGATGAACTCTTCGAGCTCTACACCTACTACACCTATCGCGCTTCTGTGAACATCGCTCGCGAACGTGGAGCTTATCCACTCTTTCCAGGCAGTGAACACTCGAAGGGAATCGTTCTCGGACGAGATGCAGCGACTCTCACAGCAGAGACACACAACAAGCATCTCGACTGGACAGCACTTCTCGAAGACATGAAGAAAACGGGAACTCGATTTGGATATCACTCTGCTCCAGCACCAAATACCTCTACTGCAGGTATCGTCGGTACGACAGCAGCCCTCCTCCCGATCTACAAGAAGTATTTCGTCGAGACGAATCTCTCCTCTCCGACAATCCGTATCGCGCCGAAGCTCAATGCTGAGAACTTCTGGTTCTACAAGGAATACGTGAATATGGATATGAACGACGTCATCGATATGATCTCCACTATCTACCGTTGGATTGATCAGTCTATCTCATTCGAGTGGATGATCGACCCATCGAAGGTATCTCCAGCTCAGCTCTACGGATACTATATGAAGAGTTGGAAGCAGGGTGTAAAGACCGTGTACTACGTCCGTTCACTCTCGAGTGAGGTAAGTAAAGAGAATTGTGTAAGTTGTTCATGATAATAATTAATAGGAGTTTTGTCATTCCTGCGAAGGCAGGAATCTAGATTATGCACATTTAACTCAATGTATATGCCAGAAGAAGTTAAATTAAACGAACATGAAAGAAGAATTATTCAAAGATTCAGTGATGGAATTAATGAACTGAAAATTTGAAATGACGACAAAATCTACTTAAGTTATTTTTCTAAATCATTACTTGATAATAATTTTATCTCTGCAGCTCCAACATGATTCATATTTATAGAGAAATTTCTACGAAGTGAATTGATTTTCTGGAGAACTAAATCACGTAAAGAAGGTGAATTCCTTCTCTTGTTAGATGAAATAGAGGAGTTAATCGAAGAGTGAGACCGTTGAGGTGGAAAATGAAAAAACTATTCTGAGGCACTAAGAATGGCCGTTGAAGGTTATGGAATACAGGAAGATATAAAAAGAGAAGATATTTTTAGGAAACTTGAAGAATATATTGATTTTATTGATAAAAACTGACCTCTAGAGAAAAATAAATTCTCTTTTAATGATATATGTAAAGAATTGCACAAGGAGGACTTAATAACAAAAGAGCAGTTAAAGGAATTTAAATCATTTTATTCAAAATACAGAAACGTCGTTCAACATTGATTATTCAAGAGACTATTTGACTACTATTTCTCAAAAGAAACAATGCCTGTTGCAGTATTAAATTTATCATCTACTGAACCGAAGATGCTCCATCCAAAAAAAAGTAATCTACTATTTAGACAGTTTGCGCTCGAATGAATATTTAAGGATGTTTGTATAGAAGTATTTGATGTATTACAGGAAGTTCTAGAGATTGCAAATAAAACTCATTCATAACTTTTCACTTTTAGCCTTAATTAACCTTGTCTCATTTCCACCACTGCAAACTTTTACCCTAACTTATGTCTCGCGCACTTATCCTCATCGACTTTATCAATGAATTCCTCCATCCAGAAGGAAAGATCGCTCCGCAAGGAATGGGAAAGTTCTGCGAAGAGCACTTAACTATCACGAATGTTGTGAAGCTTATCAAACACTTCCGACAAAATAGAGAAGAAATCATCTGGGTTCATCTCGGATTTCATGAAAACTACGATAATTGTTCGAAGATTTCTCCTCGATTCCAGTCAGCGCCGAGCCTCGGGATTCTCCGAGAGAACACTTGGTCGACAGAATTCCTCGCGGAACTCGGACATAATCAGAATGAGAAAACCATTACCAAGACTCGCGTTAGTCCATTTTACCAGACAGAACTTGAGGCATATCTCCGAGAGAAGGGAATAGATGAGGTCGTGGTTGCCGGGGTTGCTACCGAACTTGCGGTCTCCAGTGTTGCTCGCGACCTTCATGATAGGGATTTTCGCTTTAATGTCGTATCTGATGCCTGCGGAACAGTCTCTCTCGAACACCATGAAGCAGCTCTGATTGGTATCGGAAAGCTCGGAAACATACAAACTACAGATGAAATCATAAACCCATAATCCACCCTCCTCATTTGGATGAAGAAAGAGAGGATTAATGATATAATATTTCTCATTATAAAAGGAGTAATTACACTCCTTTTTTTTGTACCCATTCTTTGAGTCATTCTATATCCTGGATAGTGAATTTCGTGTTTTTCTCCATACCATTCACACGAATCCAGACAGGCACAAGTCCGACATCTGCTTTCGTGAGATAGTCACGAAGATCCAACAAATCGTCTTTCGTCCAATATCATGGAACATCGATGAAATACCGATTATCCTCAAGAGCGACTCATGATGCATCGAGCTGGATAGTCCCGTCCTCATTACGAGCCAATTGTTTCTCTTCTTGTTTTCCAGCAAATTGATGGAATTGCGATATCGAGAAGCTTTTGATAGAACCAGCGGAATCTCCTCGTTTTTTCCCGAATGCTGCACCTGGAGAGATAGATACCTCATCGCGTTCAGTATCGAATCGGAGACGACCATCAACGACCACAATCATATCTTCAACCACCTTGTTCTCGTACGTCTCATAGTCTCGTGGGAATATCACGAGCTTGAAGTCGAACCCGACACTCTCAACTGTCGCCATGAGCATCATACCACCTGATTTCGTCTGCATCTTACGGACATCATGTACGAGTCCAATAAGTGTCGCGAAAACATTCTCTTCTTTGGCTTTTTCTACTACAGGAGCCTCGATAATCTCGTCAGATTCAGGAACAGGAGGAATATCAGAATCATCTGGTGTTGGTGATGGAATTTCTCATTCTTCGGATGGAGTTTTTACTTCTGGGGCAACCTCTATATCTACTATTTCTCATCATTCCACTTCTACTCCATTTGCCTTCGACTCAATCCAATCATAGATGAGGTGAATATTTTTTGACTTTGCCTTCACGAACTCTTCGATACCATCGAGCGGATGACCCGATACTGGATATCCGATGATAGATTTTTCTCACTTCATACGTGCTTCGAACGTCATTGGTTCCGCTTTTTCGAGTTCAAAATGTACAACCGTCCCACCATCCTGAGCTCCCATATCGAAGAGTCCCATCTGAGAAGTTTGTTTTTTCGCTTCGATTTCTTTCTGATAAGCACTCATTTTTGTTATCGAAGCCATGAGCCGCGCACGGTCACCGAAAGCATCAAGTGCCCCAGAAAGAATAAGAGATTCGAGGGATTTCTTATTGATCACATCACCACCAGTACGCTCGATAAAATCATAAATAGAAGTGAATTTTTTCTCACGCACCGCGGCACGAATAGTCTCGATCGGACCTTCACCGAGACCCTTGATAGCCTGAAGCCCGAATCGAATATGAGTAGCATCAATAAAGGTAAAATGCCGACGAGATTCATTCACATCAGGAGGAAGAATCTGGACTTTCTTAGCACGTGCTTCTTCGATTTCCATACGGATACGATCCGTATCTTCTTCGTCGGAGATCATGAGTGCTGTCATCGATTCTGTCGGATAGTAGGTCTTCATATATGCCGTCTGATAGGCAATCATCGAATAACATGCCGCATGCGACTTATTGAAACCATAGCCCGCGAACGGCTCAATAATCTCATCGAAAATATATATAGCGAGTTCTTCAGGATGACCCTGAACTTTCGCAGCATCGATGAATTTCCCACGCTGTTCCATGAGGAGTTCATATTTCTTCTTACCAATGGCACGACGGAGAATATCTGCTTCACCGAGAGAAAAACCGGCAAACGCTTGCACCAGTTGCATGATCTGCTCCTGATAGACCGCGATACCATATGTCGGCTTCAGAATGGATTCGAGTGATGGGTGTGGATATTCTACCTTCTTGCGACCGAATTTTCGATCGATAAATTCTGGGATATATTGGAGCGGTCCAGGACGATAGAGGGATACCATCGCGATGAGGTCTTCGAATGACGACGGTTTCAGGTCTTTCAGATACCGACGCATTCCAGATGACTCGAATTGGAACACCCCTGTCATATCTCCTTCACCAAAAAGCGCCAGCACTTTCGGATCTTCATAATCAATCTTCAGAAGATCTATCTTCACTCCATGAACTTCTTCCACAATCTCGACGGCACGAGAAAGGATAGAGAGATTGCGAAGCCCGAGAAAGTCCATCTTCAGAAGCCCGAGATCTTCGAGTGGATGAGCCGAGAATTGTGTCACAGTGGAAGTTGGATCTTTCGGTGGTGGCTGCAACGGACAAAAATGTGTCATCGGTTCTGGTGCGATGATTACCGCACAGGCATGAACTCCGAGCTGACGGACAGAACCCTCGAGTTTGAGCGCCGCATCGACCACTTTCCGATATTTATCTTCAGTATCATACGCCTCCTTGAATTCTACTGCTTCTTCGAGTGCTTCCTTGAGTGTGATTCCTGGACGCGCAGGAATGAGCTTCGCGAAATCATTCATCTCCTGGAAGGGAATACCAAGAGCACGACCAGAGTCCTTCACGGCCGCACGAGCCGCAAGCGTACCGAATGTACACACTTGAGCCACATGATCTTTTCCATACTTCTCACGCACATAGGCAAGTACCTTATCACGTCCTCCATCCGAGAAATCCACATCGATATCTGGCATCGATACACGAGATGGATTCAGAAAACGTTCAAAGAGCAATCCATAACGAAGTGGATCAATATCCGTGATTCCTGAGAGATAGGCAAGAATCGCTCCCGCTGCAGAACCACGACCTGGCCCAACTGGAACTCCATTATTTTTTCCATATCGGATAAAATCCGCCACAATACAGAAATATCCATTGAACCCCATAATATCCACCACTGCAAGCTCATATTCCAGACGTCGGAGAATTGATTTTTTCTCATCAGGAAGGGAAGATACGATTTCTTTTTTTGAGTCGGAATAGTATGATTCTGCAAGTGTATACAATTCTTCTACAGACATCGCCGAGAGTTTCTTCTCTGGTTTCGGTATTGCGATTTTATGCAAAAGTATACTTTTCTGACTTTCAGAGAGTCCGAATTCATAGCGAAAATTGAGACCATCAATACACATGGTGCGGAGGAGCCACTCTTCTTCAGAAAGTGCTTGAAACTTTAGATCATTTCTCTCATTTTCACTCGAAATGAATAATCCATACTTTTCATACTTTTCTTTCTCTTCGATTGAGAGTGGAAATTTCGGGATTTTATATGAACCATACTCGATCTGGATATCGATCATATCCGCAATCTTCTGAGCATTCTCATACGCTCGTGGAGTATAGACAAAAAGCTCTTCCATCTCACGAGAAGGACGAATAGAATAATCACCATTCATGAGCGTATTGCGATCCGGATCATCGAGAGAACGTCCATCAGAGACGGCCATCATCATATCCTGAACATCAGCATCATCAGGACTCATATAATAGGTATTGTTTGTTCCGACATATTCATATCCATACTTCTTCGAGAGTGCAATGATAGTTTCATTGATTTTCGGCTGCATCGGCTTATCAGGATGCTCCTCAATCTCGAGAAAATAGTTCTCCTTCCCAAAAAGGTTCTGATAATACGCTATCCTCTCACAAATAAATGACTCATCTTTCCCAGTGATAATCATCTGCCCAATCTCACCATACATAGAACCAGACAATGCGATAATATCACTCGCATATTCCTCGAGAAGTTCGAAATCAATCCGTGGTCGACCATTATAGTATCATTCCATCTGTGAACGTGTCACGAGACTGATAAGATTGAGGTATCCGGCATGATTTTTTGCGAGCAATACGATCTCATAGAGTTCATTATCCTTATCACGATTCGCTCGTCATTTTTTCGATATCTGGAATTCCACACCAATAATCGGCTTCACTCCGAGATCCTGACACGCCCGATAGAATTCGAATGCACCATAGAGATTCCCCGCATCAGTGATAGCAATAGCATTCTGTTCCAGTTCTTTCGCACGTTTCGCGAGCTTCACAGGATCACCCAGTGCTCGCTGGAAAGTATAATGTGTGTGCGTATGAAGATGAACAAAAGACATAAGGAAAAAGGTTTTCGGCATTATAGGAAAAAAGATTTCTGTATCAATTTATATTTGCATTTTCTTTCTCTTTCCTTATATTCAATTTAGTTTATTTTATAAAGTAATTGTATGATAAGTATTCATATAGATCATGGGAATCCGATGAATACACTTCTGGATAATCCATTTACTCAGGCCATGAAGACACTCTGAATGAGTATGAAGAAGCCGAAAAAAATTATTATACTATCCGCACATTGGCTCACAGAAGGGGAATGAGTAGAAATATGAAGTCATCCAGAACCACCGATGATATACGATATGCATGGTTTCCCTCCTGAACTGTATGAGGTTCAATACGGGGTGAACACAGATTCTGAAGATATGAGTAAACTTTCAGAAATCCTCTCAAAAAATGGAATACAAAATATATTCAATGAAAAAAGAGGGATTGATCATGGTGTTTGGAGTGTTCTCATACACCTTTTCCCAAATGCCGAAGTTCCCATTATTCCTATTTCTGTGAATTATGATGCAAATCCGGAATTTCACTTCGAGCTTGGAAAGATTCTTGCAGAGCATTTTGATGATAATACACTCTTCATATCAAGTGGAAATATCGTTCATAACCTTTCTCGGATTGATTGGGATGGTTCCAGAACCCCACAATGGGCAGGAGAGTTCGATACGAAAGTAGAAGAAATCGCAAAAAATAGAGATCGAAAAAAGATTATTGATTACAAAAATATCCCTGGATCATCTATATCTGTACCCACTCCAGACCATTTCTATCCGTTTATAAGCTTCATCGGTGCAAGCGAAGAAAGAGCTATAGAATCATTATACAATGGCTTTGAACTTGGCAGTATTTCTACTCGAATCTACAAAAACTTCTAAAATTTGCATTTTCAAAAAAAGAATGCTAGAGTATATGAGTATTATTTAATTTTATTCATATGGGACTCTTTGATGACATCCTGAAAAAACCTCAGGAAACAACACCTTCTGATACTACTGAACAGGGAAGTACAACATCGGGAACTGGAGGAAATCCACCAACTGATGACACAAGTATCACCGGTATGCCAGAATTTATGATCGAGAAAACGGAGGAAAAATCTCTGTTCGAGAATCCTGTAAATGAAAGTATGCCAACAGAATCTGCTAGTATTTCTCCAGAAACGCCTGCAGTATCTCCAATCATAAATAAAGTCGAAGAATCATCTCCGATTGTTCCCATAGAAACAGGAACTGACTCAATCGTTATCAATACAATAGAGGTAGAACCTACGATAACTGTAGAGGAAAATATGATTTCTCCAGAAACACCTGCACCTGTGGTAACTCCCCTCGAGTCGACTGAAACATCAAATAATGATATTTTTGCTTTCGGGAACACAGAAGAATCAACAGAAAAACTTACTGAAAACACTGTAAAACTAAGTTCAGATATGGAAGACGTGCTTCATCTTCGGGAATTTCTCTCGAAATCTATCGAGAATGTCGATACAATGGTTGCAGATATTGATACGACTCATGCTGCCAAAGTTCAAGAAGCCGAATGATACAAGAAAGAAAAAGAACGTTTTGCAGAGCTCGAAGAAAATACATATGCAGAAATAGCTCGTCTCGACTCTGAGAAATCACAAACCCTTCATGTACGTGAACTTCTTGAAGCAGAACTCTCAGGAAATCCAAAAATGAAGACCGATTCCGACTCGGAAAAGTCACAAAACACTGTAGAAACAACTCTCACCAATATTGCTGTACAAAATACCGTCACAGAAACAATAAAGAAAAAAACCGAGAATGATTCAGAAGATGAGAAAGCTGCTGCAAAAAAAACAAAGAAAGAAAAAGCTTCATCGGAAGATGCCTCTCCTATTCCATCTCTTGTATAAACATCTCCTCACGAAAATACTCCCCAGAAATTCTGAGGAGTATTTTTTAGTTAAAGAATCTGATACGATCAGCACTTGGATGGGTACGAAGCTTATCGAGAGTTTTTGCTTCGATCTGACGTACGCGTTCACGTGTCACTCAGAATTCTTTCCCAACTTCTTCCAGTGTATGCATCTCACCACCATCGAGCCCGAATCGCATGACGATAATCTTTTTCTCACGAGGAGTGAGAAAGTCGAGCATCTCATAGAGATTTTCCTTGAGAATAGAAAGGTTTGTTGCTTTTTCTGGAGTGAGGTATTTGTCATCTTCAACGAAATCCCCGAGAGTTGTGTCTTCCTCACCACCAACTGGAGAATCGAGAGAAAGAATATCTTGAGAGATACGCATAATCTGACGGACTTTGCGAACATCCATCTCAAGCTCGAGTGCGAGCTCCTCCATGAGTGGCTCACGTGCGAGCTCTTGTGTGAGGCGACGATAGGTGTGGTTGAATTTGTTGATCGTCTCCACCATATGCACTGGAACACGGATAGTACGAGCCTGATCAGCAATAGCACGAGTGACTCATTGACGGATCCACCATGTTGCATACGTCGAGAACTTGAATCCACGATCTGGATCGAACTTATCTACCGCACGAAAGAGTCCAACATTTCCTTCCTGAACCAGATCGAGCAGACCCAGTCCACGACCCATATACTTTTTCGCAATCGAGACAACGAGACGAAGATTCGCTTCAGCGAGACGTTTTCTTGCTTCCTGATCTCACTTCTGAATGAGACGACCAAGACGAACTTCTTCTTCCGCATCGATGAGAGGAAAGCGGCCAATCTCATTCAGATACATTCGGATAGAATCATCCGAAATCTCTGAGAGATCCACTTCTTCTTTTTTCTTTCCTGCATCCTTGAACATCTCATCATGATCCAGAGAATCAACGAGTTCGATACCGAGTTTTGCGAGCCGAGCAAATACTTCATCCATGAGTTCGATATCGTCTCCGAGTGGAAGTGCACTCATAACCTCATCATAGACAAGTTTTCCTTCTACTTTTCCTTTCTTGAAAAGGAGCTGAATATCTTCCGTCATGCCATCAAGAAATTCTTGAGGAACCGTCACATCGAGAAATTTTTTGAGGTTTTTCTTTCTACGTTTGTCAGTGAAGAAATCTTTCGGACCGACATAGCCATCCTCATCAGCATCTTCTCCCTCCTCAATCAGAGAATCCTCTTCTTCAAAATCATCATCGAATGCATCATCGAATGTATGTTCTTCTGTCGCAATGGAATCGTCCATTCATGGATGATCATGATCAGAAAAATCACTCTTTTGTTTTTTTGATTTTTCCACTGGAGGTTGAGCCATATTTTCTCCAGGAAGCGGGAAATCCAGAGCGCTGATATCTATACTTGTGAGATCTACCTCTTCTGCAGCACCATCCTGTTGTTGTTTTTTTGAAGCCATAATAAAAATACAATACTATTGAAATATACTTTGAGAAAGTCAAAGAGATCGAGCCTTAAGAATGAACGACAAATTTTGGCGTCGGTATTCCTCCTCTACAGGATTTAGGTTTTCGAGAACTCTTTGTCGTTCCTGGATAAGCAAAGTGGTATGAAGTTGTTTTATGAGATCGATACATGCCTTTTCGATAAAGGTTCGATCATCATCAGGATGTGATTGTTCGATAGAGAGAGTGATGATTTTGAGTCGCTCTTGAATATCTGGTTCAAGTGTCTTGTTGGATAAGACATCAAAAAGTAGCGAAAAATTCCTCTCTCTTGAAAGGTCGTCAGTAGTATATCGAAATTCACGAAAAAACAAGTCAAAAAGTGAATAATGTGAAATATATCCTGCAAGAAGCTCGAAAGGAGTAAATGGTTCTGGTTTTTCTATGATTTGTTCCTCGGAAACAGAATCATATTTTTCTGTTTTTTTCATGCGAGCCGATTGCATTGCTTTTTTATATTCAGCAAAAATGGCTTCTTTGCCCACTTTGAGCATTTCGGAAATCTCATGAATATGCATATCGATCTCGATCTGGGAACGAAGTGGCAGGAGAAATTCGAGACACTTTTCGATCAGTTTTTTCTTGCCAATAGTAGTCGAAATATCAAACTGACGTTTTCCTTCAAGCAAATAGAATGCAATAGGGGAGAGGGCACCATCCTTGAGATCGAGATAATTGTTTCCTGATTTTATATATCCGTCTGGGTCTTTCCCATTCGGAATGCGAATGACGCGGATTTCCATGTCTTCATTCACGAGATTTTCTATAGAAGAAAATGTTGCCTTTACACCAGCATCATCAGAATCAAGGGAAAGATAAATAACTTTCGCGAAACGTTTCAGTGCACGAATATGATCCTTCGTCAATGCAGTACCACTGATTCCGACTACATTATCGACTCCTGCTTGATGAAGTGCAATTGTATCCATCTGTCATTCGACAATAAATACTTCTCCTGATTTTGCGATGGATTGTTTCGCAAGATGCATGCCATAGAGAATAGCACTTTTGTCGAAAATATTCGAGGCAGGGGAGTTCAGATATTTCGGAAGAGCATTATCGAGAACACGACCGGTGAAAGCCACTACATGTCCCATACTATTCGCAATCGGAAAAGTGATTCGGCCAAAGAATTTATCCCGTCATTCTGAGACGAAAAGTCCAGAATCAATGATAAAATTCGGCATATATTCCTTTTCCTTCAGATAAAACCAGAGATCTCGCGGACTCGTCGAACATCCGAGTTGGAATTTCTTGATAGTTTCGAGTGAGATAGAACGATCCAAGAGATAGTTCAGATATTTCTCATTTTCTTTCTGAAACAATGCTTCGTGATACCAGAGTGCTGCATCACGATAGAGTGCATATATATCTTCTCATTTTTCTTGTCGTTCCTTCATGAAGTCGGTCTTGAACTCGATTCCTGCTTCTTTCGCGAGAATCCCAACTGCTTCCCGGAAATCAATTTTCTCCATCTCCATCAGAAAACGAATGGGCCCACCTCATTTTCCACACGAGAAACAATGACAGATATTCTTGCTCGGAGAAATAACGAATGACGGAGTTTTTTCACTGTGAAAAGGACACAGTCATTTATAATTCACTCCAGCCTTTTTCGTCTGGACATACCGATTCACCACATCAAGAATATTGATACGGGATTCTATGTCTTGGGAAAGTGACATTTATTCGTTTTTAATAATAAATTCTATATTATCCATATTCGACGAAACATGTGACATCCAGAATGGAGAAAAACGGATACTGACCTCACGAACATGTCATTCATTGATAAGCCGAGTGATAGCTTCATTCTCAGGAAGTCCAGCGATGATTACCTTCATTCTTCGGGTCATTTCATTACTCGCATTTTCGAGATCATACGTGATAGTAGCATTCATTTCCATGGTTGCCTTGATACTTGAATCATCGTCTGCACGACTGACAATATTCGTTAATCGCAGAGTATCATCATGTATTCCGAGTTCCTTATCTGTTCCGTAGAGAAGTTTTTCTCGAAAAATAGATGTGAGATAATCTACAGTAGCTTTTCGATCATAGACGAGCGCCGTAACATTCAGTGTTCATTTGAGCTCAATATCATCGGCAAGATCTCCGATTTTTTTGCCTCATTGGATATCGATCAATTCTCCACTCAGTGTCACAGTATCACCCATGAGAAGCGCATACTGTTCGCCTCATTTTGTATTGGACTCATCGATCCATGTCTGAAGTTTTGTGCGAGCAACACGGGAAAGTTGCTCATGCATGATGCCCTTGAATTTTTGCACTTCAGCCTCAGTAACAACATGAATCTTCGGGTCTGTTCCACCATTGAAAGCTTCCTTTGCTTTTGCATATACTTTATCACGATTGAATTTGAGTCCTGGAATAGAAAAAATCGTATCAATAGGTACATTCCCTCGGGATCATATAACTTTTCCTGATTCATCAGAAGGGTCTGCACGGAGAAGAACATCGACAGTACCAATTTGTGTAATACCATTTTCGGTTCGTGATTTCGGAACATTCACCCACGAATCAGTACGAAATACAATTCCGTCTTCCGTGATAAAACGAGTATTTGGCTTCAGTGCCTGATCTGTTGTGAGCTCATTATAAATAGTCACTGTTCATTGTGCACTGGTTGCAGAATTTGCATCGATAGTATCGAGCGAAAACTTCATAACATGCTCAATCGGAAGTGTTAATTTCTTCATGCTCATGGTATTTTTTGATTGTACCAAAGATCCTGTATTCTGAGAAAAAACAATATTCGCGCTGATAGGACGAACAGAAATCTGTGGCGTCACATATACATACGTCTTCGAAACAGTAAAATAGAAAATAAATAACAGGAGCGAAAGTGACATAATCAATCCACTCACAATGAGAAACATATTTGGAGAAGCCTTCTTCATCTTATAGAGCGGGATTTTTTCTTTTTTGCGAATAAAAAGAAACTTCATATAGGAAACTCATCTTTTGAGTTCATATACGAAATATTCCCACATAGTGAAGTTGTGTTTCAGGAGATTATTCGCTCCAAATTCTCGATCGAATTCGGCAGAAATCCCAGAAACAATAGCGTTAATAGAAGCGGAACGAGCCATTTCTACTTGGTGTTCGTGTCGGAGAATCAGTTTGAATTGATCGACTTTAAAACGTTTCGCAAGGACAAAAAAAACATCGCGCGTCAATGGAAAAGATACTTCACTCATATCTACCGTGAGAGGAAGTGGTTTTTCTTTGATTCCTGTCTGAATCAATTTTATGGATTCGAAAAGAGAAGCAGTTTTTGGAATGATGATTTTACTCGTTTGCATAGAAAAGATATTTTATTCGTAATTATAGAGAACGTATCGAAGAATTCGTATCAATGGATCTTTTTTCGTCACGAGAAGTTCCTCTGCGAGTATTCCCAATGCGTAACACATGATAAAATCAGAATCAACTTTTCTTTCAGGAACTTTTGCGAGTTCGAGTCATTTTATATCAGTTTTGTATGTAGTATGAAATGTATCATAAAACATACTTCTATATTTCTCATTCCGAAATATTCATCCAGAGAGAAAAATATTTTTCATATTGATTACTTCTTTTTCTTTCGAAAGCAGTGCCAAAGTAACATCCGCTACATACTGAAAGAATTCCGAAATAATCGTATTTCTTATCTTCATATTCTCATCATTTTCACTACAAAGTATATTTTCTATTTCGAGGTATGTTTTATCTTCGAACGCCTGAGACAGCATTTCGAGAAGCATTTTTGTACCAAACGGAAACGTCTCAAAAGAAAGGATTTCATTTTTCGCTTCAAAGACAATCGTTGTATGCATCAACCCAATATCGAGATATATATTTCCTTCAGAAGAATAGTTACTTCGTTCGACGATTTTCGAGAAAAGAAGGGGAGTCGGAACAACAGAAATCGTACGCTTCCCAAGACTGGATATAATCGAACGCATAATATTGAACTCGCTCGATGGAACAAAAACATTCAGAACCTTAATTCGCACATTTCCTCCGGAAAAACCAAGAGGATTCATCACCTTCTTGCCATCGATAGTGATCGACGTGAGTGTACTCGATACCAATCGTACATCATCATGAATAATTCCATATTGTTTTTTTGATTTTTCTTTTGCCCGTTCCAGAGATTCGTGTTCTATTTTCTTAATCATGGAATCGATCTCTTCCATAGTAATCGTCGAATCTTTATCTGATCGAATATATTGTGTCGTGATAGCATCGAAAATTGTCACCTCTGGAGAAAATGCAAGAATAATATCATCAGGAATGGTATCAATCTTCGCTGCAGCTTCTACAATAGCACGTTCGATTGTCAGAGCAACTCCTTGCAAATCTGTAATAGAACCGTCGAGAAAATTTTTCCGATTCTGCCGAACGCTCGCTTTCCCTTTGAGAATGAGTTCTCATGATTCCAGTTCATATATAGCAGCACGAACACGATATGAACCGAGATCGATAGCAATGAATCGATTGTATTCGTGAATATGTGCAAAACGGAAACTCATGAAATACAAAAAATTACAAAAAAGATGCGATATATTTTTCTCTATTTTCGCTCTACGAGCATACTGAAATAATAAAAAATGCAAGAATTTCCTCGAATATCTACGAATTCTTTTTCGTCATCTGCAATCGTGTTCCAAAAATTGCAAAAAGAAAAAGAATATGCTACATTATGAAGAGTTGACAGATATATCATCTATATACTTAATACCAAATTCTTGCACTTATTTTATGAAAACTCGTATATCTCATCTCTGGTATCTCTTGTCATGGATACTCTCAACCGCCTTCATAGTTGTAGTATATCATATGATTACAGAATCGGATATATTTCGATTCGGACCAAATGTATGGACATATATCGATCAGGGATATATTGCACTCCTCGGTTTCTTTATTATCCTTATCATCACCAATATTGTAAGCCTCATATTCCATGAAGTTCAGTATGCTTTTTCCATGAATTATCTCATGATTCGGAAATTTCTCCCAATTATTCGTTTTCTCGTGATTCTTGTTATTTGGATTATCTGAAGTTTGATCGTACTGCAAACCATTGGATTCAACACGAATGGACTTCTCGCTGGAGCTGGAATCGGATGAGTCATGTTCGCACTCGCGAGCAAAGATCTCGTAGCCAATCTTCTCGGAAGTCTCTCCATCATCATGAGTAAAACATTCGAAATCGGGGAAACGATTCGAGTCAAAAATCTCGAAGGAATCGTCGAAGAAATCAATCTCAACTATACAAAAATCATGAGCACAGATGGAAAAGTTGTGTTTATGCCAAATAAAGTGCTCAATACAGAACAATTAGAAAATCTTTCACGAAGAAGATTTTATGTGTATACATTCAAAATTCCGTTCAAGAAAAACTCAGGGAATTCAGAAAAAGTGAAAGATGCTTTGATGCTCATCGAGGGAAAAATCGCGGAATATTCACCCATAAAAGTAACCATAACTACAGAAATCCCGAATGCGAATGATCTCCTCTATGTCATCAGTGTGAATGTTCCCGAAGAAAATGAAGAATTCGAAAAAGATATACAGAATTTTCTCATTCCTTATATTTTCTCACCAGAAAAATAGTTCCTAACGAATCAGTCAAAACGTCAGTGCCACTACCGCGAGGATCATCCCTATAAGCCATAATCGCATAACAATAGTCTCTTCTTTCCAGCCAATTGCCTCCAGATGATGATGAAATGGCGCAATTCGGAACACTTTTTTTCCATTTCTGAATTTCTTCGAGAGAAGTTGGATGATGACAGAAAGTGCTTCGAAAATAAAAATTCCACTCGCAATCACGAGAACGAGAAGTGTATCAGTCATGAATGCAATCACAGCAAGTGTTGCACCGAGAGAAAGAGATCAGACGTCACCCATAAATACTTGTGCTGGACGTATATTGAACCACAGAAAAGCAATCAGTGCTCCAACAATGATAAGACAAAATGCTGTAAGAATGAACAGTCATTTCGAATATGAAATAAATCCATATATCGTGTAAGAGAAGAGAAGAAGTCATCCTGCGAGCCCATCCAGTCCGTCAGTAAAATTCACACTATTTGCAGTGGCAACCAGGACAAAAACAAAAAGTGGAATATAAAACCATCCAATATCAACTCATCCGAGAAATGGAATATGGACAGTGGAGTATCCGAGTTTGACATAGAACCAATATGCACCAACCAATCCAAAAATGATCAAGAGAGTCATTTTTACTCGCGCTGAGAGTCATTTTGTTCTTCCGATTTCACGAACATTCAGATAGTCATCCACAAGCCCAATAATACCAACACTAAAAAAGGTAAATAATACAATATATGTCTCATTACGATTCCAGAGACTATATTTGAAACTGAATCCCAATATTGAATCCATCCATGGAGCTAGGTTCTGGGCAAGAATCGAGAGCAGTACAAGCACCAAAACAGATAGAAGAATCATAATAGCCCCCATAGTAGGCGTTCCTGTTTTTGCTCCATGGAGCAAAAAAAACTCTTTTGCTTTTCCAATAAGTGCCTCTTCTCGAATCTGTTTTCCTATTTTGTATTTCTTCAGCAGCATGATCCCGTGAGGCATCATGAGAAAGGTAATAGCAAAAGATAGAACCAATGAACCAAGAATAAATATTTGATCTACCATAAAAATACGTAAAAAGATAGTCGAAGTATATGAAAATCTATTTTTTTGCAAGACAGGAATCTTGCATATATTTTGTATACAGTACATATTGATTATTTCCGCATCCAGAAGCGGTTTCCGCATCCAGAAGCGAAAACAAGAAATAGTGATATTTTAGCTCTACAAAGCGCAAAAAAATAGTATTGACAGAAGGGGAATCGAGAAAAAAGGGAAAAAAAATTTTGCAATTCTAAAAGTCTTTCTTATAATCGGTCTTGTCCTTTATTTCTTAACTTTTTCACCTATGAAAAAGCAGGACTTTATCAAGTCAGTAGCAGCTAAGGCTGGTCTCAGTCAGGATGCTGTTGCAAAATCTCTCGGTGCTATGATCGAGGTTATTACTAAGTCACTCAAGAAGGGTGAGGAAGTAAATGTTACAGGTTTCGGTGCATGGAAGGTATCTCAGCGTGCTGCTCGTAACGGTGTAAACCCAAAGACAGGTGCTAAGATTAAGATTCCTGCTATGAAGACTCCTGTCTTCCGTGCTGGTAAGACTCTCAAGGAAGCTGTTAGATAGTTTCTCAAAAACATCCCCAAGGGGATGTTTTTTTGTCCTAGGAAAATATCCTAGGATTTTTTTGAAAAAATATTCAATAAAACTCATCATTTTTTGTCTTTTTCAGGAAAAAGGTATATATTGAAACCAGTATATTTTTCTCTTTTGCTTTTTCATGGCTGAGCTCAATATCGCGCATAAAGATTATAATGAGGCAATGAAATATATTCTCTCAAACATTGAAGATATTACTCATGTTCATTGTAATATATATTTCTGAGTCGACTATAGCCAGTCAAAAATTATTCGGGATTTTGTCGGGAAAATTTTCGATGCACACCACATTCATACACGCTGGAGATGACGTTTTATTCTGATTACTGATGAACTTATCAATAATGCTATCGAACATGGAAGTGCAAAAAATGATCTCGATGTATGTGTTATCCATGCGGAAAAATGAGATGATAAGCGCTTTCATATTTCCCTAGAAGTCCAAGATACAGGAAATGGAAAAGATTCAGGTAGAGTACAAGATATATGAAAAATCATGGAGACACACACACGACATAAATGAGTCTATATGGGAAAGCGTGGTCGTTGACTGTTTCATATCACAGAAAAACTTGTTGATAGTCTCACTTTTTCAAAAAGCCCTATAGGATGACTGGCGGTTCGAATCGAAAAAACTATCAATGTGTAAAGAAATCACAAGAAAGAGTTCTTATTGTCTTGAAAATCTGAGAAAATGAGTATCATAGCCACTATGATACCATTTCATATTATCTATTCTTGGCTTTTTAAGTCATTTCGCATATCTGGAGAAACTGAACTGATAGACCGCCTCATCGAGGAATGATACCAGAAACTCATGATCGTAAAGCGATCGTGGATTTTTGCACTGTTCGTGATATGGCTTCCACTCTTGATACTCATTCTTTCTGGTATCAGTGTATATATAGCCTATGCGAGTATTAGTGTTGCTTATATCCAGTATACTATCATAGGAGGAAATATCCTCATGGGATGCATACTGATTGTATCATCCTGGAATTATATTCGTCATTTCCGAGAGATTCAGAGTACGGCTATCATATCAGAAAATCTCACAGAACTGAGAAACAACCTCCAAAAATGAGATAATTATTTTATCCATTTCTTCAATGCATCTATCACCAATCAGGTTATTCTCGTCCTTACTATGATTTGAGAAATAGTTCTCATTATTCTTTATCAAGAACAACTCGGAAGTCATTTTTGGATCCTCACGACTGATACACTCGTCATGATTATGGAAATCGTTTTTCTCAAGATGTATCGCAAACGCATGATGGATCTCGAGATGGACTATAATGTGATTGTTCCCGGAAAGATTTACTTTGTGAATCAGTCAGGAGTCCTATCGAGCATTCAAACAATAGAAAGTACCAAAATAAAAACCGTACGATCGAGCTTTCCGAGTAAAATAGCAAGCTTCTTCAACTATGGTACCGTCGATGTTCTCACAGAAGGTGATACGCAGGCGATGATGGGCACAATGAGCATGTACTATGTCACTGATCCTGATGGGGTTGTCGCAGGAATCCAATCCCTACTCGATGAAGATGAACAAATACAGAAACCAAGAGAGCAAGATATTCCGAAAAGCACAGAAACAATGACAGGAAAACCATTGTGAACGAAAGAACATTCATATGATACTCGCAGCAAAATTCGTGATGTTCTCCAATAAAAAAGAAGGATAAGAATCCTTCTTTTTTTGATTTAAACAATCCAGTTGCCGTTTTCGAATACTTTAACATCACCCACATACATACTCTCGAGGGCGATAAATATATCAATATGAAATCGTTGAACTTCCGTTTTTGGAAGCTTTTTTCCATAGAGCCCATGTTTTTTCCCGATTGAGAGGTGAATCCCGATTTTCCGCTCATGGAAATTGATATCTGATAGGGGAGTCTCTGTGGTTGGAGCTGGATTGAGTCCAAGCCCAAGCTCACGCACAAGCACTTCACCATTCTCATTATCGCGGATCATATTATAGAGCTTCTGGAATTCAGGAGGAAAATCTAGAGAGGGGAGTACTCGTCCATTCTCAACAACCATTTCGAATGGATCACAGATACGAATATTGAAATCATCACCAGGATACGTATCGATGAGGCATTTCCCATTTACGTTTTTCAAGTCCAGGGCTTCCGTGAGAACTTCACCAACCGGAAGCGTTCCTCATTTGTGTTCCATTTTGGAATAATCTCCAGTATTTCCAAGAACTCGATCTACAGGACCAAAAACAAGTTTAGAACCATCAGTCGAGATAAGTCGAGTTTCTTTTGCCTTCGCGAAGAGATCAGTAAACACCTCAAGCAATCGAACATATTCTGGTGTACGATACTGGATGCAGTCGATAAAAGTATCGAATTCTGACTCTTTGATATACGCGAGATGATTGTGTTCGATCACATGAATACCGCGGTGAAAAAGCTCGAGACGAATACGAAATGTCGAGAGACGAAAATTCGAAGACTGCACGAGAATCACAATCGAACCTTTTGGAAGATTCATAAGCTCATCTTTGATAGATTCCACTTGTGGATCAAGTGGTTCGACCTCGGATTTTACTTCGAGAACCTTATGATGATCGAGTCCTACACGTTCATTTTCTGCCATATTATGAAGAGTAATAACACGATTTTGTTGATGAATATGAGGATTATCAGGATTGATGAGCCCGCCACGATACAGTGGCTGTGGTGGATTGATGAATTCCCGTGATTTTCCTCACTTTGGCAATACCGAGAGATACGCATCAGAAAGCAGTTTTGCAAGGGGAGACTCAGTATCATAGAGAAAATACAACGTCTCATCCGTATAGCTCATGCTCTTATAGATGACATCATGACAAGCTTGTTCGAGTTGGTTCATAAATAGAAAAAAGAATACGAAAAGTGTACAGATAATCCCAAAAAATCAACTTCCATTTAATGAGAATAATTCTCATTTTATATATTCATTATTCTAATAGTAGTAATGTATGAGATATCAAATGTCTTCAGATTTTGCGTTTTCTGAGGTTTTTATATTTTTTCTGAACATTCTATCGTCGAGAGAATTATATTTGGAGAAATATTTTTGAGATTTTTCATTTCCAGAAAAACAAACCAAGATATCAGAATAAGTATCCAAAGTATAACAAATCAGAAATAATGAAATGTCTGACAAATATTTGCATTTCCTATAAAAATAGTATAATCACTTCACATAAGTTACATTATGTGAAGGGATTGAGAAATCGAGAATGAATGTTTTATATATCAGTATTTACTCTTATCTTCTCGAGTACGAACGAACTCGACTCTCACACTATTCTTATGGATAACCGCAAATTATAATCCTTACCCATATGAACACTCTTCTTTTCTGCGATCATTCGGTGAAAAAATCACATCCAATCAGCAATAAGCTGATTATGCTCATTGTCACTCAATAATATTCCATCAAGTAATACGAATCCAACTGCCTTATCTCGTTTCATCAATAACTCACTAATAATATCTATTCCTTGAATATAGATTTTATCCATTCTACACATTCGCTCTTCGTCCCTCAATTCTCCTAGCTTCCTAAATACTGAAGAATTTTGTATACGAAAAGCACTTCTAGAAAGATCTACTGTATCCATTCCTGCAATTCCCTCATCTATCTTCTTTGCAATATGAGAAATACACTCCAAACAAGCACAAGCTTCTGCACAACCTCATTTTTCCGCGCCCACCTCGGATGTATTCTGTATCTCTTGTGTCATAAGTGTGAATATATACTCTATTAGGAGAAAGTCAATTAACAATTATAAAATGTCCATTATTACTTCCCTCGACAACTTCCTCATCTATCTCCGCCTCCACAAGGGTCGGTCCATGAGAACATTGGAGCAATATGCCTTTCATATATGGCGTTTTATCAAGTGGCTCGAACCAAAAACGGTAAAAAATCTCCCAGAATGAGTCAACCATTTTACTTTCCTTCCCCAAAGTAGCGAGAAAAATCTCGAACGTCGTGCAATGATACGAGAACTCCAGGTATTCTTCCCTATCGAGATTGAATCAATAAAAAAAGATGATATCGATGCTTGGCGACTGGATCTTGCAGATTCTGGACTCTCGGTAAAAACCGTAAATGCTCACATCATCACTATGAGAAGTTGGTTCAAGTACCTGAAAAAAGAATGAATCCAATCTATCGACCCGACAAGCCTCGATCTCATGAAGGCAGCAGATAGAGAAGTAACTTTTCTTACCAATGAAGAAATCGAGAGATTTTTTGCTATCATCGACCAGGAAGATATCCAGTGAGTTCGGGATTTTGCCATCTGTGAATGTATCTATTCCACTGGTCTTCGTATCTCAGAACTCACGAATCTGAATCGAAATGATGTCAATCTCGAGACTATGGAATTCGCCGTTCGTGGGAAATGAAACAAACTCCGAACCGTTTATCTCACCGAAACTGCCCGCGATGCGATACGAAAATACCTCGATAAGCGAGATGATTTCTTTTCTCCGCTTTTTATCCGTCACAATTTCTCGATAGAAAATATCAATTCTTCCCTTCTCGATGATGAGAAAGTGCGCCTTACAAGATTTTTTATTACAAACATGGTGAAAGACTACGGACTCAAGGCTGGAATCCTCAAGAATCTACATGCACATACGCTTCGTCATAGTTTTGCGACAACTTTATTGACAAATGGTGCTGATATACGTATAATACAGGAACTTCTCGGTCATGCCTCGATCACCACGACACAAGTCTATACTCATGTCACGAATCCGAAACTCAAAGAGGCACATCAGAAGTTCCATAAATAGTTTTTACTTTCTTACTCTTCAGATATGGAATGAATATCTATGGAATCAGTTGCCAAGACTGCAGGACTTGTAGTAGGTGTGGATGTGTGGCGAGATGTGACTAGACATCCTGCTTCTCTACACTTTGGCAGCACAGATGCACTAAGACGTTATCAAAATGCTTACCGAAAATTAACAACAGAGATAGACATGCCTCCAAAAAATCCAAAAAAATCCGCTTAAGCGGATGTTTTTTCTCATTCGACGATACTATTGATTCTCTCAAAAAGACTTCTTCGCTCAGACTCTGTGAATCGCTTCCATTCCCCTTCTCCGAGATCCCCGAGCATGATATTCTCGACGCGAATGCGCTTCAGCTTCTTCACATCATAACCAACAACTTCCACCATACGACGGATTTGTCGGTTTTTTCATTCACGAATCGTGATAGAAAACTTGGAAGAGGAAAGACGAGTAATCTCACACGGTTTGGTAGTGTATTTCTTGGTGATAACCGTATCTTCCCCGCCAATTCGACGTACAATCTTGCGTGTTCCATTATCCTTGAGTTCTATGCGCACTCCCCTTCTCATTTTTTCGAGTGCTTCATCTTCGATCTTTCCATATACTTCCACGATATATTCCTTCTCGTGCTCATAGCGCGGATGCATGAGATAGTTCGAGAGTCGTCCATCATTCGTGAGGATGATGAGTCCTGTTGTTTCCTTATCTAGTCTCCCTATTGGGAATACCCGCTCGGGTATGTTCACGATATCAAGGATTCACTTCTCATCATCTTTTCCAGAGAGACAAGTGGTCACTACTCCACGAGGCTTATTGAAGGTATAGTACACGAGATTTTCCTGATCCTCGATAATGGTCTCGGACATTTTCACGATGTCCTTCTCTGGATCAATAACCTGCCCGATATGGGCAACTACATCATTCACAGTGACCATTCATTTTTCGATATATTCTTCAGCCTTCCGGCGAGAACAGATACCAGCATGTGCGAGATATTTTTGGAGTTTCATAGATACGGAGAATATACAAAAATCAGAAAAAGACAAAATATTATTGCAAAGAATCTCATTGTCGGTAAAATGCGAACCTATAGAATCTATAAAAAACTCCTATGCTTTTCTCGTTTCTCTTGGTAATCATCGGATATACTGTTATTTGGTTCGGTGGAATGTATTTTATCCTGCGAAGGCTCTACATAATACGTCAGAGAACGGAGCGAAGAATGCAAGATTATGATAGCGCCTATATTATGCCTGTATACAAGAAGCCGTGGGTGCTTTCAATCACATTTTGACTCATTGCCTATGCTACATCCATTTTTGTGATTCTTCTATTTATCAAGCAATAGAAAATAATCTTTTTTCTCAATATGGACAACAACTATCAATCAATTCGTCGCCATGGAGTTCTTCTTTTCTTCATGATTTCAAAATTCATATTTTTTCTTATTCCACTCGGACTTCTTATTTGGATTTTTGCCCAGTATCGCTGAGTCTTCCCAGCGGATTTTAGCAATTTCATCGTACTTCCTATTCTTCTTCTGACTATCAATTATATTTTTCTTCAGCTCATTCTGAATGCTATTGATTATTATGGACGAATCATGCTCGTGGGTGATCATTCGATTATTTTTATCCATACGAGCCTCCTCTTGGTCGATGACATCGAATTCATGGATATGAAAAGCATCATAAAAGTTGATGTGGAACGTCATGGAATCATCGCAAATATACTGAACTATGGACATCTCATACTCGAACAACGAAATGATGTCAGAAAAGTGCACTATATTCCTCATGCACATTCTATTTATCAAGTAATCAAGAATAGAATTCCAAAAAGACAGGAAATCGAAAATATCATCTAAAAAGAAACGAAACATCCTCCACCCTCTT
Organism: Candidatus Gracilibacteria bacterium; assembly: GCA_028687475.1. Classification (NCBI taxonomy): domain Bacteria; phylum Candidatus Altimarinota; species Candidatus Altimarinota bacterium. The sequence goes on from JAQUAB010000002.1 coordinate 89,569, forward strand.
TTTTGATAATGTCGAGACACACTTGGTATATTCGAGAAAAACCTTGTGCCTTCGCGAGACTTCGAAGACGATTGATAGCGCGGATATACCGAAGTGAGACCAGTTTCGCGAGGAATATTTGGTCAATCTCTGATTCATAACGTTTGAGAAAACGAATCACATTGTATTCTCAGACTCATTCATCATGTCGACGAATCGTGAGCGCTTCGAGAAGGGAGAATTCTCGCGATGGAAGAGAAATATTGGCAATTTCCGAGAGAAATTCTTGGTGTTCTGAGATTACGGTAAAAAGATTCTTTTTGCGTGTCTTTTCTCAGGAAACCAGTGTACGAAAATGAATAAGTTTCCCATCAGAAAGCATAATCCGAAGATTGGTATTCCGTGTATAAAGAATCAATACATCTGGAATCCCAAAATCTCGAAGATGCAATTCAAGTGCTTTTTCTCCACCAATTATTGCCCCAGCAGGAGCATGAATAGTGATGAGTTTCCGGATGATTTCCCAATAATTTTCATCGAGAAAATGAGAATTATTTATTTTTCATTCGTTATTTCTGATTCTATAGAGATTGTTGGCTATTCTATCTATCAATTCTCTTCCCGAAAGGATGCTCATGGCATATGATGTCCTCGATTTTGAGCCACCAGATCGTAACCAGAGCTCGATAATATCCTCCTTTGTGAGGATTTTTCACATCTTTTCACATATCTTCTTCACGAAAATGTCAGAAACGCTATTCTCTATTTTTCACATACAGGAAGTATAATCATACTATATATTTTTGCAAACTTTTACTATATATTTCTGATGAAAATACTGTTGTAATAAGATGGTTGTTTTCAACTTCTTTTAAACACTTATTGTTATACTTGCCACGTACTCTGATAAAAAAGGTCATTCATACAAATCGCGAACAAGAATTAAAATTAACCTTCGCGTATTGAAGTCCAACACGTATCGAGTCACATACGAGGAGCGATAGAATTTGGATATATGGATTCCGGGTCTCTATATTCACTATCTCCGAGTTTCTTATCTTTATCCTTATCTTTAAACATATATGAAAAAATCACTTATTATTGGTGTAGCAACTCTTACTATCACCGGATCTGCCCTTCTCTGAACGGGAATATACGCAGCTACATCCACATCAACAACGAATACTACAACTCAACATTCTCAGAGAATGGAGAGATGAAATCCTGAAGACATGGTACAATCTCTTTCTGGAAAGGTTTCTACCGAGGCACTCACGGCGTTCGAGACACTCATGACAAAACATAAAACAGAAATGGACGCAGAAAGAAATAGTACAACAACTGTAGATGAAGCAACACGAAAGGCAAATATGGAGGCATTCAAAACAGAAATGGACGCCCTCATGACTCAGTATCCTGAACTCAAGACAGCACTTCCACAAGGTGGAGAAATGGGAAAACGTGGTGAACGAAGACAATGAAATCCTATGAATTCCATCCTCTCAGCACTTCCGACTGATGCTCAAACAGAAATAAAGACAATTCGAGAGAGTTATAAAACAAAAATGGAAGCACTTCGAACAGAAGAAGAGACGGCTACAGAAGCAGTCATCTCGAAATATCCAGAAGTGAAGACAAAATATGATGCAGCAAAAGCAAGTCGTCGGACTCACAATGATCGACAGCCTCCTGAAGAAGATGATACAAGCGCAACTACAAGTGCATAATTCTCCGAGTTACTCATAACAGAAAATACCTGCATAAAAGCAGGTATTTTCTATGGAAACTTTAAGTTTATTTAAAGAGGATGGCTAGTATATTTTCTATAAATTTTGTCGAAAATTGTTTTCTCTATATACTTTTCTTAACTTTTCTTCTTATGAAAATCCTTATTATCGAAGATCATCCGAAAATCCGTGATAATATCATCACTTACCTTGAGCTCAAAGGTTATACCGTTGAAGGGGCAATTCATGGAGCAGAAGCACTCGAGAAACTCTACATGAATTATGATATTATCATTCTCGATATGAATATGCCGGTGATGAATGGAACTGAATTTATCCAGAAAATCCGTGAACAGAAAAACTATATTCCTGTTATGGTGCTCACATCCAACTCTATGATGGAAGATAAGCTCGAAATGTTTTCTCTCGGCGCAGATGATTACCTGACAAAACCATTTGATCTTCGAGAACTTGAAGCACGTATCATCGCTCTTTCTCGAAGAAAAGAAAAAACAATTGAGAATGTTATCTTTTTCGGAGAATACGAACTCGAAGTCGGGAAACGAGTTCTCAGAAAGTGAGAAGAAGTCATCGAAATATCCAATAAGGAATACGGAATACTCGAATATCTCGGACGTAATAAGTGATACCCAAAGAGCAAATCAGATATACTCGAAGCAGTATGGTGAATCCGCGAGCGTGATCTCGGATTCGATAGTGTCACTCTCGAAGCACACATCTCCACCATTCGCAAGAAACTCAGTAAAGACATAATCCAAACCATAAAATGAGTATGATACATAATACCATAAAATCCATCACCAATCAATTCAGATGAATTTCTGAAGAAAAGAAACTCGCACTCAAAATCAGTGGAGTCTCTTTTTTGGTTCTGATAGGTATTCTCTCGAGCATAATCGCAACAAGTTATTATGCCCAAAGAGAAAAAATGTATCGTGAATTCCGTGATGAAATCAAGATATTCGAGGGAGGAAAAGTCGGAAAAAACGTTCGGGAAGTTCTCTGAGATTCATGACGACTTTTTCCAGATATTATACAACCTCCCAATTCTGACGGAGAAAAAGATTCGCGATGACCTCGAGATATACTGATTTTTGATAAGAATCATTCCATTATAAAGAATGATTATCTCGATCTGGATATGAATGAGATTGGTAGCCTCTATGAATTGGATAATAATACAAAAAATATCGTAGAAATCGATGAGCATTATTATATCATCTACAAAAAAGATTTCGGTGATTATACAATATTTCTCACGCGTGACCTCACACAACTCATCGAATTCCATAAATGGCTCATTGCTCTAGCAGTTATCGGAAGTCTTATGGGATTTATAGTGATTTACTATTTCTCGATTTCTCTCGCCCGAATGGTCATCGAGCCAATCCGCGAACACAATGCATCGCTCGCATCATATAGCCACAATGTTGCTCATGAGCTCAAGACTCCACTTGCTGTCATGCGATCCAATATGGAACTCCTGAAGCTCTCAAAGTCAGAAAAACTCATTGATTCAACCAATGAAGAAGTTATCTCTATGGAACGAACTATTGATACGCTGCTTCTCATGGCAAATCCAAAAAAGCACTTCCATACTTCTGAAAAAATCGATATCAATACCTTGACCGAAGATATAGCATCGAGTTACGAAAATGAGGAAATCCATTTTTCTCAAGACAAAAAGAAAAACATCATCGAATGAAATCCTGAACTCTACAGACGTGTGGTCATGAATCTCATCGAAAATGCACTCAAATATAAATCCGAATGAATCATCAATGTCATAATAAAATCTGGAATCCTCACAATATCCAATACCGTAGATTGCGAGATGGATACAGAAACAATCCAGAAACTCACGGAAGCCTTCTATCAGGCGGATGTCTCACGCAATACTCAAGGGCAATGACTCGGGCTCGCACTTGTGAAAAAAATCGTCGATATTTCGGGATGGCGGATGAGTATTGATTGTGAAAATAAAGTCTTCAAAGTAGAAATCCATTTCGTATAAAAGATTTTGAAAAAATACTCCTTTCCGATACACTGAGGGAGTATTTTTTAATTTCTCTCATATGGCTGATACTCAAGTCCAAACCCAGGATCCAGAAATCAAGCTCCCTCAAGCATCTGCAGTCGTAAAACCTCTCTCTGCCACAGAACAAGCAGAAGTAGAGAAAACCTTTGCTGAAGCGACAGATTTTCGTTCTCTCGGAGAAAAAATCACTGCGCCTCTCGATTCTATCATCGCCGAAACGGCAACTGTTATCGATAGTGATCCTATCATGAATGTCTCTGATGAACTCTCGAAGATGAATACAGAAGTACAATCCGTCTACAAAGAGATCATCAACAATGATGGTACACTCATGCGTGTAGCGAAATCTGTTCCCCTTCTCGGTTCTCTCATGAAATCTCTCGATTCGAAGTGGGACGAAGCGAAGTTCAACATCCAGACACTTCAGGGAAAAATCGAGATGATTTTCTCAGGATTCGATCAGGCATACATCTCTCTCAACACAAGCGTCGACATGCAGAAAAAATTCCTCGAAGGTATCGATGAAAATCTCGGAAAAGTAATCGCCTATCGTGATTTTCTCTCAAGCAAGATCGAAGAATTCAAGACGAAATCCGCAGAAACAACGGATGAGAATACGAAAATGAAGCTCGATATGTTCATTCGCCAGGTAGAGTACTTCCAAAGTAATCTCAATGTCCTCATCGGAAATCTCGATATGGCTCGTAAGCGCCTCCTCATGCGTCTCGATGCCGCATCGAAGCTCTCGCTCTCTATGAGCTCTAGTCGTCCGATTTTTAAGACACTTCTCTCGACGGCTCTCATCGAGACCAGTTCACAGAAAGCCCTCGACGCCAGCATGAAAGCGATTGGTGTTATGGGTGAAACTATCGACAAGATGTCAACTGAACTCACAGACAAAGCCATCGAATCATCTCGCAAGAGCGAAGAACTCGCATCGAAGCCAGTTCTCTCATCTCAAGTCTTCGTCGAAAATGTCACAAAACTCAAGACTCACTTCGAAACGATCGAAGCATACCGCGCCCAGGTAAAAATCGAAGCTGATGCAGAAAAGAAGGCTTTCGACGATGCATCTGAACAGCTCAAACAAGTCAAAGTTCTCAATGCAAAAGATCAAGAAGAGCTCGCGAAAGAACTGAATCAGTAATGTTGCAAAAATTGATAAGAAAAGCTGTGATAGAAATATCATGGTTTTTTATTTTCAGTAAGGATTGAGGGAAATATCGGAAAGCTCGAAGGGATAATCAGGAAGATAGAGTAATTTCTTTTTGCTTTTTCCTTATTTCTCTATATAGTGCGCACACGAAATCCTTTTCCCGAGGAGCCATATAGATAATCTGTATATCGCTTCTCCCCTATTTGAAGCGATAATCTTGTTCTTTTTTGCCACAGGTCTGGCATATATATTTTTGAGAGCATTTTGCTTTTTCTCGAAGGATTGACGTGTTTTTATTTTTTGGACGAAGACTTTCTGATTATTTTTTGATGTCTTCTCTCATTATCTTTTTTATACTATGAGTTTTGCAACTCTCGAACTCCGCCCGGAGATTCTCCAGGCACTTACCGATCTCGGATATCACGAGCCAACTGCTGTCCAGTCACAGGTAATTCCTCTTGCTATAGCAGGGAAAAATATCATCGTCCAGTCACAGACTGGAAGTGGAAAAACTGCTGCTTTCTGTATCCCAGCACTCAATACGATCGATTCCAAAAAGCGTACTCCACAAGTACTCATCCTCGAACCAACTCGTGAACTCGCTTGTCAGACTCGTGATGAAGTATTCAACCTTTCTCGCCACATGCGTATGGGTTCACTCGCTGTGTTCGGTGGTTCACCCATCTGGAAACAAAAAGAAGGACTTCGCGCAGGTCCACAGGTAATTATCGCCACTCCAGGACGTCTCATCGACCTCATGGAACGTGGATGGATCAATCTCGATGATGTCACGACTCTCGTTCTCGATGAAGTAGATCAGATGATGGATATGGGATTCGCTCCTGCCGTGACAGAAATCTGGGAATCACTCAAGTCCCTCAAACAAGTGATGACTTTTTCTGCAACATACACCCCAGTGATCAAGAGACTTCTCGATACACATATCCAAGGTGAAACAGAGACTCTCACACTCTCTACTTCTGTGACTGTTGATACCATCAATCACGTTTTCATGAGAGTAGGTATTCGCGATAAATATCCTGTCTTGAAGCGTATTCTCGAAAAATATCCAGAGGATAAAGTCATGATCTTCACGGCAAAGAAACACGAAACAGAAGAACTCGAACGCTATCTTTTCCGAGATGGATTCCAGGCTGCATTTATCCATGGAGATATGCACCAACGCGATCGTATGAAGGCGCTCAAGGACTACAAGGAGGGAAAGGTTCGCATCTTCATCGGGACTGACGTTGCTTCTCGTGGTCTCAACATGAACAATATCAATCTCGTGATCAACTACCATGTTCCTCACGATCCAGAGTCATATATTCACCGTATCGGTCGTACTGGTCGTGCTGGGGCTGATGGTCGCGCGATTATGTTCGTCTCGACTGAAGAAATGCGCCCATTCCAACGCATCGAACGTATGCATAAGATAGAAATCACTGAGCTCGATATCGAAGGAAATGTGGTTCCTCGTGTAAAAGAAGAACGTCGTTCATTCGGTGGTGGAGGCGGAGGCGGTTATCGTGGGCGATCTGGTGGAGGTTATCGTGGAGGTTCTTCATCTGGTGGAGGAGGATACCGAGGTAGATCATCAGGGGGAAATAGTTATCGCGGAGGTTCTTCATCTGGTGGAGGTTATCGTGGAGGTTCTTCTAGCGGTTCATCTTCCGAATGAGGATATCGTGGACGAAGTGAGGGTGGTTCAGAAGGTGGATACCGTGGTTCATCATCAGGAGGATCTTCTGGTGGAGGTTATCGTGGACGAAGTGAAGGTGGTTCAGAAGGTGGATACCGTGGAGGTTCTTCTGGTGGAGGCTACCGAGGAAGCTCGTCTGGCGGATACCGATCATATGATCATGATCATCATACGAGCCGACCTCCTCGTCGAGATGAGAATGGTGGACATCGCGGTGAATAATTCCGAAAGAGGGCTCTCAGAGTCCTCTTTTTCTTGCTTTGGAGAGGAATTTTTCTATACTCATTCTGATGAACTTCCAGTATTCATTCATGCTTTTCGCATCAATCCCCTTTTTGATCTTCTGGTGGATTTTTTGGCGTGAAAAAGTCGGATACAGTTTCCCGAATTCACTCGCGAAAAGATATTCGAGAACGTCACCAAATTTCATGATTCTCTGGATAGTACGATGTAGTATTATTTTTTTGACTTTTCTTATACTCTCGGTGCCAAGCTATACAAAAACCGAAAAGAAACCTCTCTATTCGAATAAAAGTATCACGCTCGTACTCGATATATCGAAATCCATGCTCGCGGATGATATCTCTCCGAGCCGTCTCGAATGAGCGAAAAAAGTACTCATTTCCTTTCTCGAGCATGAGAGTAGCAATCAGTTTGGACTGGTGATTTTTGCAGGAAAAGCATTCACACTTTCTCCCCTCTCATATGATAGATCTGCTATCATCAATATCATACAAAATATCACAACTGACACTATCAAACAACAACTTCCATGACTCTCTGGAACGAATATCGGAGATGCACTCCTCGCTGCGGATAAACTCGTGAGAAATGAATCAGGAAACAACACTGTCATACTCATCACTGACGGACGAGCGAATATCGGAATCAATCCGATCACTTCAGCCGAATATCTCCACAATCACAAAACTCCCATATACACTATCGGCATAGGCGAATCGTCTGGAGCTATCCTTTCGTATCTCGATAACGATGGGAAACGCCAGTATTTTTTCGATGAGAAATGAGAAAAGCTCCGTGCCGACATCGATAATGTCATGCTCGAAAATATTGCAAAAACCACTGGTGGGCACTTTTTCCAAGCAAATGACACGCACCTTTTCGAGAAAATATTCGACAACCTCAGCACTGAACTCATCACCAAACCTGAATATTACACAGAAAAAAGAGAAATACACCTCTCATTTCCTCTATTCATCAGCCTCATTATACTTATCGGATTCCATACGCTTCTCCTCTTCTGGATGAAGAAAATATAGTTTTTTCACGAAAAAATTTGATTTTTCGGAAGAATTCACTATATTCCACACACATTTCATGGATCGGTAGCTCAGTTGGTAGAGCGGAGGACTCTTAATCCTTAGGTCGCGGGTTCGAGCCCCGCCCGGTCCACCATACATGCAAATCAAGAAAAATCCCCCATTACTGGAGGGATTTTCTAATTCATTTATCATAGAATAACTATAATTCAAGATTGATCAGAGTATGCAAATTAAAGGAGAGGGGCAATAGAAATGTTTCTCTGACGACTTCCAGCCTTATAAGAAACTTTATATTTTTCTCATTTTTTCAAATGTAGAAGTTTTGGATCTCCATTTTCTTCTTGGACTGATTGGGGCATAGTAATAAGAGCTTCATATTCTCGGAGCTGAAAATCTCCTAGGTCCACAGTACTTGTTAATATGAGTAGATAATGTCCATCTTCAGGAGTAGTAACTTCAAATTCTATATCTTCTTCCGGCTTCCGTGTATTGAGTGTAAATCTGGATGGGAGCCTCCTTTCGAAATAATGATGAGGATTCCTTCCAACTTTTACGACTTTTTTACTAGCAAAGAATTCTTGTATGGATACTAAATCACCACGCACATCTACATTTCGAGGAAGTATAAGTCAAGTACTTAATACTTTTTTGCTCAAGTTCGCAAAAATCTGCGCCATTGGCTCCTCGGTTAATCCGCTATGCATTGTTTCAGAGACAAGATAATTAAATCATGATTCAGGTTGATACGTTATTGCATTTCATTGTAGAACATTAATTCTATCAGACAGTCAAAATGAATCAACTATAGCACGAGCGACTGGAATAGCATCCTGATTAAGTTCTAAACATGTACATCGAACCTTCGGAGAACATAAGCAGGCATAGATCGCAAGAATTGGTACTGACCCACATCATGCATCACACATAGATATTTCTCAGTCTATTTGACCATCAAGCTTAGTAATATCTCAAGCAATAGCTTGCAAAAATTTCTTAGTCCGTACCAAATCCCTCATACATACCATACTTTCTAATACTCATAAACTTCAAGCATTTTTATTCTCCCGTGACCATTGAAATTGTGTATTTCAGAGTTTTGATATCATAAATAACTCAAAATCCGAAGGGTCATTCTTAGCTTTCATGGCTTCCTCCATGGTTTGAGTTTTCGGTAATTCAACAGCATTGATAAATTTATCAAGTAAACTCTTTGGGTCTTGATTGCCCCATCATTCTTGTAATGACCGCAATTTGGCAACAGTAGCCAAGTAATACCATTCATCAATGGTACCATTTTGATTTTGCTGGTTAATAGTTACCACAGGTTCCCTATCGCCAGGATTATTTTCAAGAATACCCATTGTTTTATTTCGGCTAGCATAAATCGCAGCTCGTATTTTTCTAAGCTCCTCTCGCTCATCGTCTGAAATCATTCATACTCAAACACTTGTAAGATATTCTTTTCATAAAAGCTCTCGTGCTCTGGGATTATCTGGATGAGCAAATAACCCACGGAGTTCAGCCTCTTGTTGGGGAGTTCTATCAGGCACTTTTTGTAAATCTTGTAATCTTTGGTCTAACATACAATGCATGATACCATAAATTATGTTTCCATGCAAATTCTGGAACGAATATATCTCTGTACTCTTTACAACTGTAATATTCTCAATACACTGTTCCACACTTACTTATTTCATTATTTTTCTACTCATAAAATCAAAAATTTCTGAGTCTCAGAAGAATTTGATAGAGTTGATTTGACTACTATACATGCAAATCAAGAAAAATCCCACAAAAGTGGGATTTTTTAGAAATTTTTTATACATCTATCTTGTGTCTCAATTCCTTCAGACAATCAAGTACTCGGACTTGTTCTTCCTTATTCAATCTTGTATTTCTATATTCTGCCTGTTCCAACATGATGAGAATAGCAAGAATCTCATGATCAGACAGATATTCTTCTATATCCTTTGCCGTATGTGCCTGACTCGGATGAGGCAGATAAATATGTTGTATATACTTTCGTAATAACACCGCTGCTTGTTGTTCGAAGTTTTTCTCTTCCAGAATCGGGAGAACTCCGAGAATTTCTTTCTGGATTTTTCTTTTTCTCTTCTGTTTTTGGAATAGTTGTAATACAGAGAAAACGACGAAAATGAGAACAATAATCATGAAAGTATATATCCCATCAATGAAAGAAAAATTCCCTATCCATCGAATTGGTGCAACCTGAATGAGAAGAGTATCTGGAATCATAAAAAAGAGTATATTTCCTATAATATAGAAAAACATACTCTTTCCAAGAAAATCGCAAAATCTAAGAAGTGAAGACCCAAGGAGCCAGTGCCGTAAGGATATAGCTGAAGAGAAAAAGGAGAACAAGTCCAATCACAATATTCACTCACCAGTGTTTGAGTGTTGTTTTCATTTTCACATCATCACCTCCAGCGAATGCCCACGCAATACCAAGTCCAACAATTCCGAGAACACCGAGAAGAAGAACAATATAGATGAAATAGCGAATAATCTGTGCAAAAACTTTTTGAAAACCTGACAATCACTGAGGAACAGTACACTCATATTTCCGATTTTCTGGTGTACCACATGCAGCCTCTCACTGTGTCTTCGCACCTTCTGCGATACACGTACAATCTCCACCAGGAACTCTTTCTGTGACAATGATTTTGGTGGGATCAGACGATGTTGAAGATGCTGTAGTAGCACTATCGACAGCTTCGGCAGCCATAGTACTTGTACCATTGATATCAAAAGTTCCATTAGGAATGGAATCTGAACCGATTGCTGAATCAGTACTCACCGAAGCTTCAGCAGAAAATACATAATTTCCAACCATCAGCAGACTACCTATGTAAAGAAAAAGGATTCCTTGTTTTATTATTTTCTTCATAGTTCTAAAAAGTAAAATTGATAAGATCCGCGAGGAAACTATATGAGGCAAGCAGGATAAGTGTAGCGATGAATGTATTCACGATAATATTTTTTCCTTTTTTTGTGCGTTCTTCATCACCACCAGAAGTGATATAATAGTATCCGCCCCAGATGAGAAAGAATACTGCAACTGGACCAGCAAAGTAGAGTGCCAAAACAAAGAATTTTCCTGCTACTGTGGTTACATCTCTCACAAAATTGTATGATGTAATCATCGTCCCCCACAGACGCACAAAACTCAAGAAAAGAAGCCCAAGAGTTCCGTAGAGAATACGGTTTTTTGCTTTTTTGAGTTGCTCTTCATTGCCAGCAGAAGTGATCAGAGCAAAGAGTCACCAAGTAAACGTCATAACCGCAGCACCAAATATGAATACCTGGAAAAAGAGAATAAGATTCCTCAAGAATCCATCGGTAATAGTCGTATCCCAGAAAAATCCTCCGACCGTCGAAGACCAACTAATAGGTGTATCACCGATAACCTCAACACTTCGTGGAGTAGAAAAAAATATTTGGTAAATAATCCCTGGAATATTGATAAAAACAAAACCGATAAGCGCGAGCATAATCTGTTTTCTTTGAGCTTTTATACGTTCTTCATTTTCTGAAAACACCACCATATACACACCAATCATCACTAGATAAATGAGCGCAAATCCTGATATGATAATTTTCGCAAGTGACAAAATCCTGAATCCAACACTCTGAGTCTGATCGATCAGATCTCAAGTTGATGAATCTATTCCTATAGAAACATCGCCAACAACGCTGAGCTCAGATGGGAGAGTCGCCCAAGCCCCAGAAAAAATTCCCAAAGAAGCTATGGTAAATAAAGAAAGGAGAATGATATTTTTGAACCGCATATTGCGTATAGTAAAGGGAAAGTAGAAAAAATCAAGAGTTGTTAGGATGAGACCGTGCCAAGTTCACGCTCGAATTTATCTGCTACTTGCTGAATATATCTTCGTTTTTCTCATATGGATGCCATTTGTTCGTGTATTTTCTCTTTCTTCCGTTCGATTTCTTGAACTTCCTTCATATGTTTTTCTTCGAGTTGCCTGATCTGAAATTCACACAATTCGATTTCTTTTTGTTTCTTGGCTTTTGCCAATTCAGCATTTTCATCATTACTCAGCTCTTTGAGACCAGAGACAAGTTCTGCGAGCTTCTTACGTAGACGAGAAGAATACTTTGCTTTCTCTGAATTATTCATCGACTGAATTGGTACATCATTTATCATATTCTCATCTGTGGTACCATCAGTCTTGTCCATCATTGGAACAAATGGTTCGACAGGAATTTCTTTTGGCTCGAGAACTTCTGAAGCCGGAGAAGCAATATCTGAGACAGATGAATCATTCGAGAAATCCAATCCTCCAATATCAAATGATAGAGGAATATCAGGAAAAGAAGCAGAAGGAATAGAAACAGTTTTCCCATCATTACTTGGATTTTTTGTATCGTTTTCTACGACCGAAAGAACCTCTGGAACTGGATCTGCAGGATGAACCGCCTCTTCTGAGACCGCCTTCACTGAATCATCCATTTTTGTGCCATTGGTATTGATTGCCATCGGTGTATTCGTATCGAGAAAAAGATTATCAAAAAGTCACATAGAAAAGGGTTTACGAATGAGTCTAGTCTAACATACTCCATGGAAAAATGCAAAAATCAAGAAACTCTTTTTCGAAAAAAGAAAAAAGTACATATAATCAGGGCAAATACGAAAAATAAAAAATCCTAACCTCACTTCTTATGTACTATCTTTTCCAATTTCTCATCTCGGCTTGAGCCATCTACTTTGTTGCACAGTCTGGGTATGTTTCTGGTATAGAAATCCAGAATGGATATACTTCCATTCTCATTTTTGCAGTCATACTTGGACTCGTGAATCTGTTCCTTGGAACACTATTGCGAATTATTGCTTTTCCGATTCGACTCATTACTCTCGGACTTTTTTCATTCGTTATCAGTCTGATTGTCGTGAAAGTTGCTGATGAACTGGTGCCAGGCATCACTCTGAATGGTATTGTTCCCATCATTGTGATTGCACTGGTATCAGGAATTACTTCTTTCATTCTCAAACTTTTCAAATAAATGCCTCCTTTTCTCACCACATCGCATCCAATCATAGAGAGCATTCTCTCCGGACTTTCTATCTATCGCTGGAATACTTTTCCGAGACTCCGAGAAATCACAGCACTCGATCATCTGACGTTTGTTGCTCATATTTCCCTTCTGCTTGCCTTCACTCGAGAGGAGGAAGAGTGAGTCCAGTACGACATTTCTCTCTTATTGCGAAAAATCTTGTTTTCTGGTTTTTTCACTTTCACCTACTCTGATATCAGTTCTGACGTGAAGTCTCGACTCCGAAATAAAAATCCAGAAATATATACAGAACTCGAGAATGCACTTTATGAACATATGAATTCTTGGGATCTGGATGCACGCATTCGGGAAGATATCTCTGCGATTCAAGAGAAATCCAAGGAAGATGAGCTCATCGCTTTCGCGAAACTCTGGGCATCATACTATGAAGTCTATAATAATTCTGTCGTCTATCCAGATGCTTATGGGAAAGTCATACGAAATATGATAGAACGGTCGAAAAATCCTGATTTCGCACCATTTCTCCCGTATCTCGACTTCGAGCCACACAATCAGAATGACCTCGAACGGTATCTCCTCGTGATTCATCGGTTGGCATCGAGCTTCCGCTGGAATCGTTCGGTGCGAAAGTATCCTATTTCTGTTCTTTCTCACACCTATATCATCACATTTTTCACCTACTTCATCGCACGAAGAGAAGAATTCGATGAAGACACACTCGTCGATATGCTCTTGACAGCGCTCTATCATGATGTGCCTGAAGCTATCACGGGTGATATCATCACTCCGACCAAGAAGGCGGTTCCAGGACTCGAAGAGGCTATCGAACACATCGAACACGATATGGTCGAGGATTATCTTCTCTCATATCTCGATGGACATAGCTTCCGCGAACTCATCAAGAAGAAAATGCTGAAGCCTTGGCAAGAAAAGCATGGGAATCTCGTGAAGCAGGCGGATATCCTCTCTGCGTATCACGAAGCTCGTATGGAGGCGCCTTATAGTGAAGATTTCCAGACGGTGACAGAAAATCTGAGGAAAAAAGTCACCATCGAATAGATTCTTGCAAAAATTCACAAGAAAAGCTATGATAGAAATATCGTAGCTTTTTGTTTATGGAAAGTATTTTCTTAATTCCTGAAGAAAGAGAATCTTTGAATCACAGAGGTTTTTTGATAAAATCTACAAATTCGATAAAGAGTATTTTCAAGATTTGGCTAAGAATATGATCGAATTTTGGTATAATGGTTATTTTTTCATGTCTTGCCTACATTGGTATTACAGGAATTATTTATTGATTACTTGGAATAAATGCATGAAACATTGAACTCTCTGTTTTAAAATATGGAGTTATTCCAGTCACGGGAATTATATCCATATTTATGGTTGCAAGAAGTTGGTTTACAGTACTTTTCAATAAAAAGCGTTTCTTATACGAGGAAAGTAGCAATTATTACACAATATGAATGAATGGAAAAACGGAAATCGCCACATATCCAGATATTATAAATACTAACTTTTCTCAAGCAGAATCATCTTCTATATTTATAATATATAGTATCTTCCCATTTGTTGTCTTTCCTCAAGAAAGCTGATTATTCCTTATATTCGTAGTCCTTCTGACATTCATTGTTCAGATCGTTATTCAATATTCACATCCCCTCTACGCCTTCTGAAACATCTGAGAAAAGATTCAGAAGCTCACTCCAGAAATAGAATCACAGAGTAAGTTGATTCAGTTGGAATTTCAGAAAGATCAGAATTTCTCAGTATTGCATTCTGGATTCGAGAAGCTTTCTGAGACATTTTCTCGGATTGGAGAACTCGTATTGAAGCTCGAGGGAATTGAGAAGAAGGCAAATAAAGGAAATCTTTTTGATTCTGAGAAGTATATTGGTTCTCTTCGTACAGATATTGTGACACCACTGGTGGAACTGAAGAAGTTTCTGGAATCGCAAAGAGAAGAGCTTCTCCAATCACAGAAAGAACTCTCGAAAGTCATAGTCGGAGAATCGAGTGAATTCAGTGGAAATAGAGACCTCGCGACAAAACGAGGAGAAGAGATATTGAGAGAATTGGATGGAAATATCTCCAAACTCGGAGAAATGATCGGGAAGATAGGGTAAGAAGATATTTTGTATTTTTCCAATTCCCTATATAATACCAACATGCAATTCCCTCCCATTACTGAACTTCTCGCGAAAATCGATGTCCTCATGGAAGATATCCATTCTATGAAGCCTCTTTCGACATGAGAACTCAGAGAGCTCCAGAAGAGTCTCCGTGTGATGGAAGTCTATAATTCGAATGCCATAGAAGGAAATACTCTCACACTCGGAGAAACGAAGCTCGTTATCGAGGATGGGATCACTATCGGAGGGAAATCTATACGAGAAATGCATGAAGCAGAGAACCTCGCAAAAGCTATTGATGAGATAATCACTCACCATGGAAATATCACAGAAAAAACGATTCTGACACTTCATGAACTTATCATGAAGAATATCGATGATGAGAATGCTGGGGTATATAGGAAAATCCAAGTATTCATATCATGAGACGAATCAAAACCTCCAAAATCGGACGAAGTTCAGAGACTTATGGATGAACTTCTTGATTGGTACAATACTCACGGAGATATTCATCCTGCACTCCTTGCGAGTGAATTCCACTACCGCTTCGTGAAGATTCATCCATTTGTCGATGGGAATGGTCGAACCGCACGACTTCTTGCGAACATGATTCTCATGAGTCGCGGATATCCGATGATAGTACTTCCCGTTGTTCGTCGTATGGACTATATCACTTCCCTTCATTCTCTCACAGGAAGCCTTGAGATATTCCAGAATTTCTATGCAGATATTGTGCATGAGAATCTCAGAGACTACATGCGGATGATACAATCCTAATTTGCAAAAATTCACAAGAAAAGCTATGATAGAAATATTATAGCTTTTTGTTTATGGAAAATACGGAACTGACATCTGAGGAGAGACAAGAATTGGAAAAAAGAGGATTCCTCACTAAAAAGAGAATGGATTTGATGTGCGTCTTTTCCAGTATAATAATACTTACTGAATTTATATTTATAATATGTGCAGCTGGTATTTCTTTTTGATCATTTATTGCACCACTGCTATGGATCTGAAAAGAGGTGTCCTATACTAATCCCATGGTCAATATATTTCTATCAATCTTGTTTTGAATTATTCTAATATTTTTGACATACCAATTGTTTCCATCTATAAAAAGCGAATTCCAAAAAATAATAAACTCACTCCTCGTTGGAAGGCTATTTTATACTGCAGATGGATTAATTGCCTTTCATAATAAATATAAAATAAATAATCCATTGATTATGAAAAGAATAAAGAACACCTGTTCAAATAATGATGATATACGACGTAATGTGGTTACTATTTTAACATTCATCTTCATATTCTTCATTGCACTACTATCACTTTTTCTTTATCTTAACTGAATATATAGTCAATATTATTTAGTTTTTCTAATAGTTTTAGTGGTACCCTACCTTCTCATTGCAATAGTATTAATTAGCTCATCATACTTCAATCCCCTCTACGCTTTCTGAAACATCTGAGAGAAAATCCAGAAATTCACTCCAGAAATAGAATCACAGAGTAAAATTATCCAATCAGAATTCGAGAAAGATCAGAATTTCTCCGTTTTACATTCTGGATTCGAGAAGCTTTCTACGACATTTTCGGAGATTGGAGAACTCGTATTGAAGCTCGAAAGAGTCGAGAAGAAAGCAAATAAAGGAAATCTTTTCGATTCTGAGAAGTATATTAGTTCTCTTCGTACAGATATTGTGACACCACTGGTGGAACTGAAGAAGTTTCTCGAAGAACAGAGAGAAGAGCTTCTCCAATCACAAAAAGAACTCACAAAAGTTATAGTCGGAGAATCAAGTGAACTTACAGGAAATAGAGAACTCGCTACCAGACGAGGAGAAGAGGTATTGAGAGAATTGGATGGAAATATTGAAAGATTGGATATAATGATCACCAAAATAGTATAAATCTATGATGACTCAATACTTCGCTTCTCTCTATGCACAACTTCTCCGCAGGAAACTCCAGAAGATGCGACTGCATTTTTCCCGAGAATTTGATACATTCCAGACGGTATTTCAGAGAGAATGATTTTCACGAAATACCGAAAAACACCTTGATACTATTTCTATAATATTTTCCCAAATCTTCTCTAGAGCCCAAAAAATCGAGAAACTCGAAACGAAAATAGGAAAAGAAAGTGCTACCGAGGAGAATGATTATATTCTATCTTTATATCGTGATATTTTTTCACTTCTCACAACAATTCGCTGAGTTCTCACAGAGAGATATAATTCCCTTCGCAAAGGAGAGTATTCACTCAATGCTATCAAAAAATCAACTGTATCAGGAAAAGATCTCATCGATCTCGAACGAGTAATTAACTACACACTCGAAGAAAACATAAAACGTGCTCTCGATAAGACAGAGAAAAACATTTCTATCCTTCAGGAGGAATGTCAGAAATATGGGTTAGATTTTTTGGTGTCTCCGTAGCAAGTACTGATTTGTATTTCTCTTATTTTTCATATAATCAAGGGAATATCTCTTCCCTACTATTCCCATGTTGACACGAACCCAGGAACGAACAACACAGAAAAATACAGAAATCATAGAACAAAAAGTGAACGAACGTGGCTTTTATCTCTATGAATGGATTTCCCAGGAAGAACTCCGCATGACACTTGATAGTGATTATCTCAAAACCGTCAGAGTTTCTAGCATTCCTCTGGCTATTATAGTGGCAATTGTGGGATTCATTGGATTTGCTGGTGGGATTCTCGGAACAATTCTCGCTGTTCTTGGAGTACTTGGGATTTTCTACCTGATTGTCTCTGTAATACTCTTTATTCGATTCATCGGAAAATCTTATCTCTATACTCGCGGTGCGAATGTCGTCATCACCGATAATCACTATATCCAATGAGGAAAAATCCTCGAAAAAAACGATATAGAAAATATTCGCAATAGCTTCACACGATACGAAGATACCTTCCATGAGAAGTTTCTAGGAGAGTCTGGACTTGCAGAAAAGAAGGAGCTCGAGAAAAAGGCACTTTTCGATAATCTCAAAGAAGTTGCCATGGGTGGAGGAAAAATACTTGAAAATGTCGGACGTTCTCGTGATTCTGGTGGGATAGTTCTCGTGATTCTTGTTGCTGGATTCTTGTATAGTTTCATGATGGGTGCTGTCTATTTTATCGGTATTTTCTTTATCGCGATATTTGGCAATATATTTTCTTGGCTTGCTAATAAGTATCTCCTGGCAACGAGCAATACGGAACATACGATTCAGACGCTTTTCGGAGAAATCGATGAGAGTGCACAGAAAATCGAAATAGAAAAAGAAAATACCATCAATCTCCTCGATGAGGCTTCACAGAATGCATGGCAAGAAAATCTTCTCGGGAAGATAAATGAGTCTACGAAACTCCTCGGAGAAATCGCGGGCGATGCCACGAGCGATACTGTGAAACTTCGCAATATACTCGAACAATCAAAATACAAGGATATTTTCAACTTCGTGAAATATGGAAACTGGGTAAAGAGACAAATCCTCGAACCAATCGAATCGATACTTTTGCTTCTTGAGACCAATCATGCTACAATCGAGAAAACCATTATTTCTCTCGATGCTCAGATCTCTGAGACATCAGATCCATCACTCCAGAAACCACTCGAACTGCAAAAAGAAAGACTTATACTCCAGAAAGAAAGTTTCGAACGAGTAATAGGAATGCTCGAGGGATATAAAGGGAAACTCATCTAACACTCTATGTGAATTATTTCTTGGTACATATTCGTGATTTGGTTTTTCTGAGGATTATGAATTTCAGTGAGTATACTATTTCTTGGTGTATTCGGATTCTATTCGCTTTGATGGAATATTCCGATTTGATGGATTTGTCTTATACTCATTCCGATGACATTTCCATGAATATACATAACTTGGAAATCATTGAACTTTGCTCGTACACTTCTTTTAGAAGAAATGAAAAAATCACCTAAAGATATATTTTTCATCAATATTGGATTTATAGGGAGTGCCGTAATACTCTATAAGCTTGTTGTTGATTTCATACCAACAATACAGACTCTTCCATTTGTAGATACAATATTTATTGGCGGAATTATAGTTCTGTTAATGTTTAAGATTCTTTTTTCTTTGTTTATTTCAAAATACAAACTTAATCAATAAAAACATGCCTTCAAAAGACACCGGTTTCGACGCTTTCTTCGAAGCAATCACTACTTCCCCAGAATTCAAATCCGCAGTCACAAAAGACTGGAAATGAGATTCCATGGAAGCCCTTGAAGCCTCACTTCGTAGTATGCAATCATGAGTTGACAAGGCTGCTGATATGATGAAGGAATTTGAAGCAACATACAACACTCCAGAAGCGCAAGCCGCAGCGATGAATTCAGCACAAAATCCACCAAAAACTGGAAATCCGAAAGATGACGAACAAGTCTCAGCTATAGAGGTTCAGCACTTTGTGAAAAAAGAAGGAAAACCATGGGGATTCGAAGCAGTTGCTGGGATGGATAACCTAAAGGAAGAACTCAAGAATAGCTTCATCAAACCACTGAAATTCAAGTTTCTCATAGAGAAACTACGAAAAGAGGAGGATGCTCGTGATGTCATTCCTGCGAATGCAGGAATCCAGAAAACAGAAATACTAGATTCCGTGACAAGCACGGAATGACAGAAACAACAAGAACTCCTCCTCAAGCTCTACACCGAATATGAGAAATTCAAGATTTCCATCCCGACAGGAATGCTTTTTTATGGACCTCCAGGAACAGGAAAAACCTTCATCACCAAAAAACTCGCTGAAGAACTCGGATGCGGATTCGTCGCGAAAAATATGGGAGAATTCGGTTCATCATATCTCCATCAGACAACCAAGAATATCAAAGATTTCTTCGCGGGAGCCAAGAAAGCGGCAGAAAATGAACCGATTATTCTTTTTCTTGACGAGATTGATTCGCTCGTATCTGCACGTACCGACCGCGTCGATGCGAACAAAGCGGAAGAGATTTCACAATTTCTCCAGGAATTCAATGCACTCGAAACAGCACCGAATCTGATTGTAATAGCCGCAACCAATCGTCCTGACCATCTCGATCCCGCAATTCTCCGATCTGGTCGCCTCGATAAAAAAATCTATATCGGACCTCCTGATGAAATCGCGAGAAAAGAGCTCTTCAAAATGTATATAGAGAGAATGGGTCGCCCGCATGAGAAGCTCGACTATGATGAGCTCGCAAAAATCTCTGATGGATACGTCTCAGCGGATATCGAAGCCATCTGTGACGAAGTTGCTCGTGATGCATCGAGAAATCTCCTCGATCTCGTCGATGAAGCAGAAAATGGAAAACTCACTAATGAGCTCCTCGAATGAAATAAAATCACCATGAATTCTCTCCGAAAAACACTTGCAGAAACTCCATCTTCACTCAAGATGGTGGATATGAGTGTGTATGAGAGTTGGCTCGAGAAAACAAGGTAAATAAAATATGCTACAAAATTATAACATTCAAAAACATATTCAAGATATCAAAAGTGATATTGCTGCACAAGTGAACATCGAGATGCCACGATCTTTTATGGAATCATTTTTCATAGTAACCTTATCAGAAATAGTTCTTACTTTTGCTTATTATACTACCATATATGAAGACCCTTTCTCTATCATGAGCCCCACAATGATAGTTATAATTATTACTGGAATCATGCTTTTGAATATCATGATGATAACATGTTATAGATTTCTCAAAGGGAAAATACTCTCTTTACCTGATAGACTCAATCGAGAAATAGAGAATGTTACAAAAGATCTTGAAGCCATATAGACAATAAATGAAATATTGATACGTAATTATGTCATATACGCTACTATTAAGAAAATTATACTCTATAAGAAGTTGCTAAAACTTGCTTCAAATACACATATTCAGAAATCTTTCATACATTTATCAACCGAAATCAATAAGCTCCAACTCTCATCGCTTATAAACCTCCGTTCCGACCTCCAGCTTCGCCTCGAAGAACAGCAGAAAACTCTCGAACAAGCCAAGTCTGAAGTCGAGCAAAATATTCACTGAACTATTGAACTCGAACAAATTTCTGAACTTCAACAGGCTCGGCTTGATAAGCAGATAGAACAGTTCGAGGAATTACAGAGAGTGCTCGTGAAGGTGTAATTGACTTTCTAAAAATAGAGATATAATTCCATCATGACTAGCGTAATTATCGATAACATTCCTGAAACGAAGAAAGCAGAATATCAAGATTTCTTTCGTACACTTGTACGTGAATACAATCTAGATGAACTCGAAGACCATCTGTTTGGTCTTCATATCGCGAAAAATGGAGAAACCTCTTATCCAATTTCTGAGCTCAAGGCAAAATATGAAAGTCAGATATCATAGGTAATTCGAGAAAGATATCAAAAAATATGCATCTCCTGAACAAATTCGGGAGATTTTTGAATTTATCGACTTACTAGAGAAAACTAATTCACTCCAAGATATTGCAAATATCAAGAAACTTTCTGGGTTCAAGGAGTTTTATAGAATAAGGCTTGGAGAATATCGATTAGGCTTTCGTATAATCTGAGATACATATATTCAACTCGACAGATTCCTTCATCGGAAAGATATTTATCGGAAATACCCGTAATTCGGTTGGGGATTTTGTATTTCTATGAAATTTCTGGTAGAATCATCATATAATCTCATCAGAGTTGGTTCGAGAAAGTAAAATAGGAAATATGCAAAATTCTACAAATATCACAATGCCCCGATTTTTAAACCGATATAATCGATTTCTAAGTGAATTGGAAAAGAAATCTCACTATGATGCAAGTGTATATGCATCATTCATGAGTATTATATGGTTTATAATATTACCATTTCTTATTATGTCGATTTGAACAAAAGTCGGAGGTAGTGGAGATGTTGGTGTAGAATATTTATTTATATTTTACCCAATATTATGATTCTATTGAACAAAATTATTCTTTCGTATAACACGGTATCATTTTAGTCAATATTGAAAAATAAGATTGAAAGAAATATTCCGAAATATAAGGAGTCTATATACAATTATCAATTCAAAATTAGAGCTTATACAATCAATAGATGAAATTCTCGGTAAAATCGATGAAATAAATGAATTTCGCGGAGAATTGAGTAAGTTAGATGAAAAGATAAAACAACAGAAAACTCTTAATAAGAGATACTGAAGATTAATAAGAGATACAATAGAATGGATACTTCATGTCCTTTCTAATCTCCGTTCCGACCTCCAGCTTCGCCTCGAAGAACAGCAGAAAACTCTCGAACAAGCCAAGTCTGAAGTCGAGCAAAATATTCACTGAACTATTGAACTCGAACAAATTTCTGAACTTCAACAGGCTCGGCTTGATAAGCAGATAGAACAGTTCGAGGAATTACAGAGAGTGCTCGTGAAAGTACAATAAGAAAGAATAAAATATCTATAAGTCAACAGGATTTTCTAAAAATAACAACTGTATCTTTGTGTTGATAGAAAATATCTGCTACAATTACCATATCTCTAATCTTTTTTTTATGATTCTCGACAATATCTTCGCTGAATGTAGCGAACGTGGATGATCTGATATCCATCTCAAAGAAGGACAACCAATGATTCTCCGCATCGAATGAGAGCTTTTGAGGAGTAATGATATGAGCATCCCGACACAACCATTTATGCTGGAAGTGCTGAGCGAATTGCTCTACAAAAAAAAGGAACGTATAGAATTCTTCGAGAAAAATCTCGAAATTGATTTTGGATATATCCATAGTGATGGGAGCTCTTATCGTGGAAATGCATATATATATCTCGGAAGGGTTGCTATTGCACTCAGAAGAATCTCGGAGAATGTGAAGAATCTCGGAGAGCTCGGAATTCCAAAAAGTATCAAGAAGGTACTCCAAGCAAAACAAGGATTATTCCTCGTGACTGGACCAACAGGAAGTGGAAAATCAACATCAATGGCATCCATTCTCGAAACGATCAATGAAACACGTTCGAGTCATATTCTCACGATCGAAGATCCGATCGAATACGTCTTCAAGAACAAGAAATCTATTTTCGCACAACGAGAAGTCGGACGAGATACACATTCATTCGGAAATGCGATCAAATCCGCGATGCGTGAAGATTCTGATATCATCATGATCGGGGAAATCCGCGATGCAGAAACTATGGAAACAGCACTCAGCCTCTCCGAAACAGGACACCTTGTATTCTCGACACTCCATACATCTGGAAGCGTCCAGACGATCAATCGTATGACACAATTCTTTCCGACAACAGTTGAGCCTCAGATTCGTGCACGTATCGGAGAATCGCTCATCGGAGTACTCTCTCAGAGACTCATTCCGACAAAAGATAAAAAGAGTCGTGTCGCAATACGTGAAATGATGTACGTAAACTCTGGAATCAAAAACCTCATCATAAAAGGAGATCTCGCACAGATAAACAACACTATCGAAATAGGAAATCAAGATGGTATGATTTCTATGCGAAAATATGCAGATATGCTCCGTGATCAAGGATTGGTCGATGAGAAAGACTATATCTGATATTTTATGAACGATATCGACACTCCGACAGGATTCTAGTTTTCTAGATGTGATAAAGTCTTCGGGAATTCAGATATACTGTATTCTCGATTTCTTCTCTTGACTCTGTACGCAATGTACAGAGTTTTTCGAATGTGAGAAGTGTATTCGCGGGCTCATTCACCGTGCCACGGACTTCTTGTGGTGCGAGAAATGGAGCATCCGTCTCAAGAAGAATTCGATTCAAGGGAATTTTTGATGCAGCTTCTTGAATCTTGGAAGCATTTTTGTATGTGAGAATTCCTGAGAAAGAGAAATAAATATCTTCAGAAAACCGAAGAAGTTCATCGGCAAAATCCCAATCTTCAGAAAAACAATGCATCACGCATCGATGGATATCATTTTCCTGGATGAATGCGAGAGTATCATCGCGCGCATCTCGTGTATGAATCACAAGTGGTAAGTCATATTTCTGAGCGAGTTCCCACTGGAATATCCACCAAGCCCGTTGATTCGCTTTTTGTATTTCTTCCTTCCCTTCCGTCAAATAATGATAATCCAATCCCGTCTCCCCTATCCCGACGATAACATCACGATTTTCGATGATAAGTTCCTCGAGTTCTTGCATTTCTTTTCCTCCGATTTCTTGATTTTGTGATTCTTCTGGATGATAGCCGACGGTTGCGAAAAAAATTCACGGAAAACGACGTGCAAGAACAATAGCTTTTTCGGAAGTCAGAACGTCGCAGCCAATCTGAATCGCCTGTGTGATTCCATTTTTTCTCATATTCGAAACTACCTCGTCGATGCGAGGTTCAAGCGTTTCCCAATAGCAATGTGCATGTGTGTCGATAATCATAGTGAATTTAGTCTTGAATCTGCATCTCATTCACGCGTCATTCTGTATCGAGAAATGCGGGTGAACCATCGTGGAAGAGAAATCCCTGAATATTCATGCCTGTCTTGAGAACTTTCGAAATTCCCGTATTTCTCTCTAGAGAAATAATATACGATGTATTTTCTTTCAGATTCTGGAGTGAGAGTTTGGCTGAATCTGATGTGTCGATATATCCGATACGAAGAGAAGGTGAGATATCTATATAATCCGTAAATCGTGGATTTTTCTGCCAATTTCCATACTCGAAACCATATACACCATTTTTCGTCTTGATCTTCCATGAATTCGTATTATCAACCAACTCAATACTATCATCATATGGAAATGCGGTCGATTCATGGCCATCCAGTGAAATAATGTATTGGTCAGCAGATCAACGCTGGAGGACAATATATTGTCGCGAAATATCGAGAGCAATCGATTCTGGCTGGAATGGAAGCGAAGAAATGCTCACAAATCTATCAGCAGTAAGAATTCCAATTTCTGAAATACGATCCAATGTACGAAGTACGAAATATTTCCCTCATTTCCCTGTTCCGATAGATTGGAATGATCAGGAAAAAGAATTCATCGCATTCGCAAGAAGTGATGATTCAAGTGTAGTATCAATATTTTCTCCAGTAATAGGAGAATAGACAAAAGCATTGGTAAAATCAGCACGATAATTTTGTTTTTGTCCGATCGTCATGGTGATATTATCTGAAATATTTTCTTTACCAGATGCTGTGAGCGAGAACGTATATCTTGCGGGAGGAATCACGATAGTACAAGTTTCCTGACATGTCTGATGGAAAACCAAAACTTTGTCCGCAAGTGGTAGATATGTATATTCGAGCTTTCCTTCGAGAGAAACATCGAAAGTGAGTCACTTTTCAGTCGACTGAAAAGTGATCGAACTCGTATTCGCATAGAAAAAATACCAGTACGCTATTCATGGAAGAACAACGAGGAGAAAAAGGATAATGATGGCAAGAAGTCTTGAACGCATAGAAATATTTGCAATTAGGAAGATTATAGAGAAAATCAGGAAAATACAAATTCTCCTCTATTTCGCAACCGAAAAACTATGCTCCAATATTTTCTCTCATCTTTTTCCCAAGAATGACCGCATATTCCTGTGATTCTCGATGAGAACAGTGCACTCGAATGTATGAAGCACTTCACAGGACATCATATCACTTCACTCGAAGAATGTAGAACAGGAAATATGGAGAATGTATTTCTCTATGAGAAAAGTGATGAGAAAAAACATATGAGTATTCTCGATGTGCGTGGATTCATGAATGAAGTTTCCCTTCAACCGTATGGGAAGAAGGCAATCTACATTCTCAATAATTTCGATGAGGCAACACCAGAAGCGATGAATGCTGTATTGAAAATATTGGAAGAACCGCCAGAATATGCAATAATATTGCTCGTTGTTCGGAATCCTTCCAGTATTATTGAGACGATTCATTCGCGGACGATTACGCTTTTTCATACACAATCTCGGAAATCTATTCCAGAAGAAATGCGGGAAATGATTCGTGGATATTTTGCTGGAAGTCCGATCGAACTCGTACAGTTCCTCTACGGAAGTAAATATGATGAAGATACTGCGCTCGGCATTCTCGTCGAGAGTCTCTGATATGCCGAAGGAGAAATAATTTCTCAAATTGAAGAAGCAATGATTCAGATATTCCAAGTGAATGAGAATCCGAGAAATATCCTGGATCGAATATTCTTGTGTAAAAATCCAGAGTAAATATACCTCATATAGTATGCATAGAGTCATAATGTAGAAAAGAAATCTACAATATTTTACAGAGAGAAATTATGTATGGATACCATTTTTCACAAAAAACGCTACTAGAAATATAGGAGTTTCTTTGACTATAGAGCGGTTTTTTTTATGATACTATGGTCATCAAAAAAACACTTATGAATCCACGTCCAAAAAAAACTCCATCTCCCAAAAAAACATCCAATCCAAAGACTATCAACTCACCTATCGTTCCATCAGCTCAGAATGTGTTCTTTTCTACAGAAGAACGTCCGTGAACACTCATCATTGTTGAGGGTTCGGATGGAAGTGGAAAATCCACACAACTCCTCATTGCCAAGAATCTTCTTGAATCGAATGGATTTTTCTGCGTTCACAGTGTATGGAATTCATCTGAGAAGATTCATGACATGCAGAAGAAACTCAAGAAAACAGATTTGCATATGCCAGCAGCGGTATTCGATACCATTTATGCAGCGGACTTCATGGAACGTTATCTGACAGAAATGCGCGGAGCTCTCCGTGCTGGTATGGTGGTTCTCTGCGATCGATATATGTACACGGCGCTAGCTCGTGGATATGCTCGTGGACTCAAGATGGAACATTTGAAGCCATTCTATGACTCATTTTTCCCTATTCCAGATCTTGCTTTCTACTTCCGTATCCCTGTAGATATTGCTGCCCAGCGTGCTATCGGACGCAATCCACTGAAACACTACGAAGCCGGTATGGATGTTCGTTATTCTGAGAATATTATCGAGAGCTTCAAAAAATTCCAAACGAAAGTCATCGAAGGATATGATACACTCGCCGAAAGATGTGGTATGCATATTATTGATGGTACGGCTCCAGTATACAAGACTACTCCTCTTTTTATCGAAAAAATTGCTGAATATTTCGAGAAAAAATATGACGTCCGACTCATGGGTATTCATTATTCAGAAAAAAAATAATAACATGAATTATATTCCTGTGTTCATAACTTATTATTCATAACTCGTAATTTCCTCAACATGCGTCCAAATATCAGTAATTGTCATGCCCTTCCTGGAACCCTTATTATATTCGAGGGGGCTGATGGATCTGGCAAAACTACAGAAATCAAAATTCTCAAAAGACTCCTCGAAGACGAAGGACACAGAGTGATTGTATCAGAATGGAAACGTTCCCCTATCATCGGTAACTTCTTGCGAAAAAATGAAGCACTTCCAAAAATTGACGAAAGAGTTCTTCCCGAAACAAATCTTTTTTTCCAGACGGCTGATCTCCTCTATCGAATAGAAAGAGAGGTTATTCCGGCACTGAAAAAAAACTACATTGTTATAATGGATCGGAGTATGGAGACTCTCATTGTGCGAGGACTTATGATTGGTATGAATATAGACCAATTGGAAAAATGACTTCTCTGGTGGAGAAATACCATCTACAAAGAACTTTTTGATAAAGCTATTACTGTTGGTATTACTATCGAACTGGAAGAATCTCTCAACCGCTTACAGAAAAGAGCATGGAAAGAACATAAATCTCTGACAAGAAGCGGGAAAAAGGCTGAGGGTACACTTCTTGCATTGGAATTTATCAATAATCTTGTCTATTCTCCAGAAGGGAAAAAGATGACTCGAAATGATAAAAAGGCTTTTATACGAAAAACTCAAGGAAATATTATTGAGACCTACAAGTCTGTTTTCGCTTCCAGAACACCAAAAATCATCACTATCAACGGTGAAGCACCCCTTGTGAACGTAGAGTCAGAATTGCGAAAGAAAGTAATGGATGCCATCATCTAGTATCAAAATAATACACAACAAAGTAAATAACTATATAGCTCTATATGGTTATTTACTTATTATATAACTAATTCATAAAATAATTTTGACATATGGACATTTATATGCTATCTTATACAAGCATATTATCCTATAACAAATACACATATGCTCACAAATTCTAAGAAACTCCTTTCTGGAGTACTTGCAGCTGGTATGATGGTTTCTGCGGCAACATCATTCGGTGCCACAACTATTGGAAGTGGTTCTGTCGTTGGAAGTGGTGCTCTCACTACAGATGTAGTCTGGGATGACAATTTCCCAGGTATGGCAACTGGTGCAGTCGATGGTATTGCTATCCAAGCAAAAATTCTTCCTGTTCTCAATATGATTATTGACGGGGATGGTGTTATCGATCTCGGAACCCTTTCGAGTGATATCTACTCTTCAGGGAGTGTCGACGTCGAACTCGGAACCAATGCTGTCAACGGAGCCACTATAACAGTACGTTCCACAAAGGGAGGACTCCAGAATGCTGCAAACCCATGAGTATATGTGAATAGTTCTACTGATGATGAGATTGCTGATAGTTACAAATTCTCTGGAATCCTTGGTAATGATGATTCGAGCTACACATCTTTCAATCAAACATCACCTATTGCATCTGGTGTAGAAGTAGCAGATAATACAACAAGTCATATTCTCTACACATCTAATAAGCCTCAAAAAATAGAAGGAATTGACGATGTGACATTTGTTGTCGCTGCAAAACCAGGACTCGAAACTCCAGCAGGATCATATAGTGATGTAGTTGTCGTGACTGTCTCTGGAAATTTCTAGAAATATATAATACGATATAATACGGAAAAATCCTGTCAAAATGACAGGATTTTTTGTAGGTGAAATTGCATTATATGAGAATATATGGGAGACTTGAGGTATACTTTTCTGATATAACCCTTGTCAATATGAAACCCTTATCTCTTTTTCGCACTGTTTTCATATTTGGACTCTCCGTGATTCTTTCTATGAGTGAGATTTCTCCGAGATTATATGCTTCTGTAATTGGTAATGGTACTGTGACTGGAAGCGGTGCCCTCACGACGAATATCAATTGGAACGATACTTTCGTCGGATCGAGTGCGAGTGGGACCATCAATGGTATCGTCGTCACTGGACGTGTTCTCCCTACTTTGAATATGACTATTTCCGGATCAGGAACTCTCACATTAGGAAATCTTTCTAGTACTACATATTCTACAGGAACCGTAGATATAGAAATCGGAACCAATGCTGTCAATGGTGCTTCTGTCAGCGCGCAATCGACAAATGGCGGACTCCAAAATACGAGCAATAGTTCTATAATCATCAATTCTCTCTCTACAGATGGTGCTGCAGATAGCTACAAATTCGTCAGTGTTCTGGGAACAACAGATTCCACTGCCCTCTGATTCACACAATCTGGTGCTATAGATGTAGAAATTAACTCTACATCTGCTACAACTATATATAGTTCCAATAAACCACAACCACTTACTAATATTGATGATTTTACTTTTTCTGTGGTAGCTAAGCCAAATGGGCAAACACCTGCAGGAGACTATAGAGATGTCATAAAAATCACCGTTTCTGGAAATTTCTAGACGAAAATATTAATAACACATAATCTCAGAAAAAAGTCCTTATGTTTCTCAGGAAGGACTTTTTGCTTTTTGGAAGAGTTTTTCTATTATGGGTGATATTCTTACTCTTCATCATTATGAGATTTTTTCGATTATTCTTCGTATTTCTCCTCACTCAGATTATCCTTCCTGCAGGAGTTTTTGCTGTCGGACTCACCGCTGAGATAGGTATTTCCCCACCTCGCAATGAATTCTCTATGGATCCATGACAAACCGTAACGAGAGAGATTATTGTATTCAATAACTCAAACACCGAAACATACACTCTCAATCTCAGTGGTGGCGATTGTATAGCTGACGTGCACCAATGAGCACCAATTTGTCATACATACAAGGGCAATGGTATGGATAGAAAAAGTCTTTCGAGTTGGATGTCGTTTGGTGAGTATCAACATTTTACTCTCAAGCCAAGGCAACAAAAAAAGATACAAATCACATTTTCTGCACCAACAAATGCACTTCCTGGATGACATTATGGTATCGTATACTTCACTCCAGAAGTACCGAGTACAAATGGTGGTTCCGCAGTGACCATGATTTATCAGCTCAGTACTCTTTTTCAGGTGACGGTTTCTGGAGATATCATTTATGACGTTGAATTTGAAGGAGTGAACGTTGAGACATCTTTTTCGAGTGCTCCAGAAGTTCATCCAATAAGTGAATTCATAAAAGCACCAACAGATACCAAAACATGGTCATGAGCCCTGAATTTCTTGAAAGATTCACTTGATCCTCTCTGGAGTGCTCCAACACTCGAAAAAGAAAATACGGATTTTAATGTCAAATTCAGTATTCCCGTCACCAATTCTGGAAATATCGATGTTCGTCCTATTGGGCAAATTGAGCTCTATGATGAGAATGGAAATCTCCTAAAAAAAGTAGGAAAAGAGTCAATAAAAACTGCCGAAGGACTCTATGTCGGTGAGAGAGTTGTAGACTATCTTCCGATTAATGACGAAGGTGGGAGTGTACTTCCAGACGGAGATAGGAGACGTATATATAGTGTGGACTGGAAGGGATTTGCATACGAATGATACGAAGATGGAAAAGTGATAGTGAAATACCAAGATCCTGGAGATTACTATTCTGAGCTCACTATGAAGGATGCTGCGATGATTTTTCCATGGGAGAAACTCGAGATACGAACCGGGAAAAAGCTCATAAAAGCTAGAGTTTCTCTGGAATATATCGGTAAAGATAACAAGGTTGTTCCTGTAGAATTCGAGAAGGATATAATGATTCAGTACAAATATATAGCAAAAACGCTCAATATTGGTGGTATTTTGCTTGCATTATTCATCATAGTTCTTATCTGGATTCTCTTTCGCAAAAAGTCTCGTATCGAGGAACTCGAGGAAGAAAATGAAGATCTCGAAGAAGAAGTAGATGAACTCGAAGATGAGATAAATGAACTCGAGAAAGCAAAAATCAATGCTCAGAAAATTCTCGAACAGAAAAAACGTACTACAATAAAAAAAGCTTCATTAACTCCTGTGAAGACAAAATCAAGTACAAAGAAAGAAACTCCTACAAAGAATTCTGACTCAAAAAAAGAAACTCCAAAACCTCAAACGACAAAGAAAGTATCTCCTCCGAAAAAACCAACAGAAAAGAAACCTATCACAAGAAAAGCTACCACACCAAGAAAACCTAGCACTAAGAAAGAAGCTCCAACCAATCCTGAAGCATAATACAAAAACCTCTCAAATTCTTGAGAGGTTTTTTCGAAACCAATATCTAAATCAACCCTTCCAACTCTGCTATCTTTCCGATTTTTACCACTTCGATTCCTGAAGGAATATTGCCTGTATATTGCGCTGGAATGATAATGCGAGTGAATCCAAGTTTTATCGCTTCTGTGATACGTTTCTCGAGGAAATATACATTCTTCACCACTCCTGTAAGTGATACTTCTCCGAGAAAAATCGAACGCCCAAGAGATTTGCCAGATCGAGAACTCATCATCGCAGCGATACATGCGAGATCTACACCAGGCTCCGTGAGAGAAAGCCCCCTTCCAACATTCAGATACACATCATAATCTTCGAGTTTTATTTTTGTGAATTTACTCATCACTGCGATCAAAAGATCGATTTTCCCTTGAGAGACTCCACGAGAAGATCGTTTCGGATAACCGAACTTCGTATAGGTTGTGAGTGATTCTATCTCGACCAATATAGGACGATTCCCTTCTATCGTGAATGTGAGTGCCGAACCTGATAGTTTGGTATTTTCTGGATCGATGAATTCGAGTCCTGGATTCGGAATATCGATCAGTCCAGATTCTTCCATACGAAAAAGCCCAACATTATCCGTAGAACCGAATCGATTCTTGAACGCGCGGAGGATACGATAATTCTCGGTACGAACTCATTCGAGAAATAATACTACGTCCACAAGATGTTCGAGAGATTTCGGACCTGAGATAGATCCATCTTTGGTCACATGACCAATGAGAAGTATCGATTTGTTCGTTTTCTTCGCGAGATTCATGAACAGTTCCGTCATAATACGTATCTGTGAGATACTTCCAGGACTTCCATCGATCCGATCGCTCGAAAGCACAGAAATAGAGTCAACAATAATAATCTCTGCAGGATGAAGTTCGAGTGTTGCGATGATATCATCGAAGTTCGACTCTGAAATCAGAGAAATATTTTCGCTCGCGACACCGAGCCTTTTTGCTCGCATCGATATCTGACCTATATGTTCTTCTCAGCTCACATAGAGAACCTGTTCTCACTGAGATGCATACCACTCGCTCATCTGGAGAGCAAGTGTCGATTTCCCGATTCCTGGCTCACCTGAGAGAAGGACGAGACTTCCTGGAGTTATACCACCACCGAGGACGCTATCGAGCTCACTACTTGAACTTTTCATCTTCTCAAGAATCGAGTCAGTTCAGAGTTGGATTTTTCATACTTCTATTTTCTTTCCTGATATACTCTTCCCTTTTTTGGTATCGAGCTTGGATTCCTCGAGAGTATTCCAATCGCCACAAGTAGGACATTTTCATACCCATTTTGGTGTGGATGCATGACATGATGAACAGATAAACATAGATTTTTATGTTATGATAATTCCCTTTTTATATCACTATACGAAAACCCTTTCCGCAAAAATGCAGCAATGATTTTCTCACGATGCTTTGGATCAGTCATAGTATATCGATTTTTATACTTTTGCACTTCTTTTTTCAGAGAATCCATATCACTCATTTCAGAGATGATATTGTTGATTTCATCACGAAAGTAAGGATATTTTTGGATGAGCGTCATCGAGACTATCCGACAGGATTTTCCACGGTTCAGAAGAGTGTCAATCTGACGAAAGATAGATGATTTTTGGTATTCCCAATCTTCAATCTCAGTCATATTTTCTTCGATTTTCGCACGAATCAGTTCTCGAGCAAATCATTTTTTGAGAAGTTTCATTTCCATTTCTTTTCTCCCTTTTCCGAGTGATAGAAATGTCCGCATCCACAGAGCAATCATCAGTTCTTCATCATATCCAATATCTGTGAGAAATTTTTCTATATTCTGACATTTCTTTTTCGAGAGATATTCACGAATCCGTAGCCCCGATGGAGCATATCGACTCATATAGTTGGCAACCCGAAGTTCGAGATTCATACAAATAATTGACGGAGAGAAAGTATTGTGCTACAATCTACACATATCTCATAAAAATACAAATATGACATCAGATATTGTACATATGGGCCCTCACGCCCTCGCAGTACATGCCTCACGTCTCCAGGCATTGAAGGCATATGGTATATCCGAACATTCCCTTGCACTGAATGAAGAATCGAGACTTCCTGTGCCCGATTCCAAGACAAAATCCATTGCGAAAATCAGCAAAGCAAATCGTGCGCTTGCAGTGCAATCAGAACATGAGCTCATGGTTATCTAGATACACCACGAAATACACTCAATAACTCAATCTGAAGTACGAAATAAGCTTCAGATTTTTTCTTGCATTCCACAGAAAATCGGTACAATGTCCATTGACTCTATCAGATATACTTTCCTCTATGTGAATCTCTCGCTTACATATCGCACTCTTGTCCATCATGAGTATTTTTACTGGGATCATCGCACCTGGAACAAGCGTCATGGGGAATCATATAGCATACCCAATGACTGATGCGCGAATATTGAGCTACATGCTCTTATTTTTTCTTATTATAGGTTTTTATACAGCATCGATTCATGCATGGAAAATATTTCGTTATAATGGTATCCTGATACTTGGAATGATTGGTGTTCTTTTTTTTCTGACACTCTCTGGACAAGTCATGGAAACAAAAACAGGGATCGAAACAAGTGGTTTTTCTTGGGGATGGATATTTCTTCTTATTGGGGTGATTATTCTCTTTCGCATATATACACAGAAAGATGAAGATGAAAATGCATCTGACTTCAAACAAACTATAGATACACTTCTCGGAATTGTTGGGAGTTTTACTCTAGCTTGTATTGCTGGAGTAATTATTCTTATCTCACTCTCTTTCACAGATAAGAGTCACAAGACAAGTGTTCTCGAAGAAGTGTTCGGAAGAGAGAATATTACATACATGAGTGGTGGAATCATTCTCTCAGCACCATATATGGAAATATCCGAACTACACTATGATAGAAAGACTGAGACTTTTCTTCTCACGACCAAGGATCAGAGTGGAAGTATCATCCGTCTCAAGAATCCTCGTTGAGTAAAAGTTCTGACTGGAAGTATTGGGAAACCTGTATATATCAATAGCCAACTCTACACGACCGATGCCGAACAGCGTGCATATTCTGGAGGTATTCTCCTCCCAAACGCCAGTATAATTGGGAAAGATACCCTACTTCTCCATAGTGGAAGTGACTGGAATATACGATCGACGAAATCTTCTTGGTCGTTTGATTATTCCGGGAGTATATCGAATCCTATACTCTCATGAGACAAAAAAGTAATTGCATGGACTGAGAAAACTGCATCTGGAAAAACAATCATAAAAAAGATAAAATGACAAGAATGATGAGAGTATGAAAAAGTATACTCGATGAATTTATCGACTTGATGATATGATCTCATGTCTCTCGTGATGTCGAGTTGAAGTCTCCAAATAGTGAAGAATGGAGAAACGCTCTGGAAAGTAGAATCATGATACCAGACAGGAACATATATTTCCAATGGTTCCCACAGTATTTATATTATCTCTCAAGATAGAGAAAAAAAGATTGTCTACGATGGGCAGATACTCTCTCCTGGATATGATGATATTCGAGAATTATTCCTCGAGAACAATGGAGGATATTATGCATATTTCGCGAAACCAATGGGAGGAATGAAGTATTGTCTCTTTACGAAATATCGTGGAAATCTCTGTGGATTCGATGGATATATGAATCCAACTCTGAGTGCCGATGGTTCTTCTCTGATTTATGCAGGTCTCATGAATGGCACATGGAACATATACCGAAATACGGAAGTTCTAGTACAAAATACACATTATCAGAATGCAGATATTTCGCATGATTATGTGTTTTTCGATGTGACGAATCCTCGTACGTATCTCTTCGTGAGAAGAGATGACCAGATAGGAAAATATTCCTTGATAAAAAATGGAGTAGTCCTTCCTGGATTATGGGATGACTTTGGAACAGAAGTGTCATTCGGATATGACAATCACATCATCCTGAAGCTGAAGGATCAAAATGGGTGGAGAATTGCGGAATTATAATCAAAATTACTTATCAAAGAAGATCTTTCTGAGTTCTTCTTTTTTTGTAGGATCAAGACGGGCTTCATACAGAATCGGGATAATTGGCCAATGATGATGGAATCGTGGATTACTCGAGAGTTCTATGAATTCATCAAAAGTGACGGAAAAAACTCGAATTTTTTCTCCAGGATCTGGTTGTACCTCTTGGATTTTTCGTACATTTCGTGCTATATAGAAATATGTATATGTCGCAATATTTCCTGTTCCGTTGAAGGTATGCCACGGAAGCCATTCATCACTCACATATCCTGTCTCTTCGAGTAGTTCACGCTGGGCACAGAGAAGTGGATCTTCATCTGGAACATCGAATGAACCACCCGGAAGCCCGAGAAATGGTGCAATTTTTGCGGGCTGTTCTTGGTCAGTGATGAGGATATTTCCTTCAGGAGTGATAGCAACAGAGAAAGATCCATCCAGGAAACGAAGCATCTCAAAAACCTGATATGATCCATCATACATTTCTTGATTCCACTGATACACATCGGAACGAACTCCAGAAAAAACACATTCTGCCTGATTTGGAATTCGAGGGTGTTTTGGAAATTGTGATTGCATATATTAGTTTCTGAAAATAGGTTTATATCTTTATCTGTTCGTATCGATTCGCATATACAATGGATTCCCTTTCTCCGCGACAAAGAATCTCACTGGATCAATCTCCATATTCTCACGAAAGGAGATAGTATCATCATAATTCACACTAATTCTCTGAAGCAACTCACGCATTTTGGAATCAAAAAATGGAAGTAACATGAGTGCTATTTTTCTGAGATTTGATATAAGTATGAAAAGTATGTTTTCTAGTTTTTCTTTTTCTTCTTGTGTCTCGATTGCGATTTTCCATGGAGTCATATCATCGACATATTTGTTGATCTCACTTGCATATTCGAATGCGAATTCGAGTGCACTTTTCAGATCATGATTATCCATGAGATGAAAATATTGCTCTATTTTATCAATTCATACTTTTCCAACATTTCATTCTATAGATCAATCGAGCTTCAATGAGAGCGCTATAAAACGATTCAGAAGATTTCCGAGATTATTCGAGAGCTTCGCGTTGAAAGTCAGAATAGCCTGTTCCCTATCGAAATCCCCATCTTCTCCAATAGGAAAAGCTGTAAAGAGATATAAAGCAAGCATGTCACGAGAATACTCCGCCACATATCCTACTGGATCTATCACATTTCCGATAGTTTTCGACATTTTCTGTCCATCGACCGTAAAATATCCAGTTGTCAGAAGTTGCTTCGGTGCCTCATATCCAGCACTCCAGAGCATCGCAAGCCAATATATTCCATGGAACTTCACGATATCTTTCCCGATAATATGCATATCAGCTGGCCACCATTTTTTCTCATCATCTTGTACGACTGTGAGATAGTTGAAGAGCGCATCATACCAGACATATGTCACCTGTTCGGAGTCAAAGGGAAGAGGAATCCCGAATTTATTGGTTTCTCGTGAAATAGAAAAATCTTCTAATCCTCATTTTACGAACTCAATAATCTCATTGTATCGGCTTCGTGGTTTCACAAAATCAGGATGGCTAGAATAAAATTCAAGGATTTTCTCCTGATATTTCGAGAGACGGAAGAAATAATTTTTCTCCTTCAAGTGTTGAAGTGGCTTATTCGGATGGTCACTACATTTTCCATCCACAAGATCGGATTCTTTTTTGAAGGCTTCACAACCGACACAATAGAGACCCTCATACATTCCCTCATAGATATCACCATTATCGAACGATTTCTGGAGAACTCATTGTACAAAATCACGATGACGAGGCTCAGTCGTACGAATGAAATCCGTATATTCGATTCCGATACCATCCCAAACTGCTTGATGCTTCGATGCCATCATATCTGCATAATCCATCACTTTCATTCATTGAGATTCGGCAGATTCGACTACTTTCTGAGAATTCTCATCCACACCAGTCGAGAAACGCACTTCTTCCCTATTGAGTCGATGAAATCGAGCAATGGTATCAGCGAGAAGAGAAGAATACGCATGCCCAATATGTGGAACACCATTGGAATAATAAATTGGAGTAGTGATGAAGAATTTTTGCGCCATATGAAAATAGTATAAATCCTGTACACTATAGCTGGACTTCTATAAAAAACAAATATACTTCACTTAATAATTTACGAACATCCTATGAAAGTCATTCCAAAATCAGGTATATTTATTTTTTGATTTTTTTGCCTCGTTCTCTGAGGAATATGCGGATATATGATTTCACAATGATGGATCATGGATACATATACAGATGTAACCAGTGTACGCCAATCTGGTTATGAATTTATCAATCCCCTTGTAGAATGTGAAACGGACACGATAGACAACAATCAGAAATATTTACCATTCGAGAAAGAACTCACAAGAAAGATAGAAGAAATAGAGAATGCTCATCCTGATACTCATTTATCCCTCTATTTTCGGAATCTCAAAAATGGCCCCTGGTTCGGAATCAACGAGAATACTACTTTTTCTCCTGCAAGTCTCATGAAACTCCCTATCCTTCTGATGTATCTCAAGTGGAAGGAAGAAGATCCGAACATCCTCCAGAGATGAATAATCGTGAACGATGCTAACACAATATCTCAAGAATATCCTCCAGAAGAAGAAATCCAAGTTGGGTCATGATATCTCATATCCGATCTTCTCTATCATCTGATTGTATATTCAGACAATACTGCAAGTAATAATCTCATCAAATATGTCCCTGAAAGAATCCAAGATATGGTCTTCAATGATCTCGGAATTCCTCTTCCGAGAGACATTGATTATGCACTCTCAGTAAAGGAATATGCTTCTTTCTTCAGAATCCTCTATAATGCCTCCTATCTCACAAGAGAAAATTCAGAGATGGCACTCAAATTACTCTCTGAATCAAAGTTCCGCGGTGGTCTGGCAGGGAAAATCCCAAGTGATATTGTCATAGCTCACAAGTTCGGGGAGAGAGAAATGATCGACGAAAATGGGAGTTCCATCAATCAGCTTCATGATTGTGGGATTGTATACTATACTCCATATCCATACCTCATCTGTATTATGACTCGGTGAAGTGGAGATATAGAATCTCTCTCAGAAATTGTGCAAGATACCTCCAAGACCATATACGACGAAGTATCTCAGACATATCCTCAGTAATGATTACTCTCGGATCTTTCTACACTGCCGTACGAATTCGATGAAGTGATCATCTGGTGCGACTATATTGAGCATTTCTTTCCCGCATTTTATACAGCGATGACGAATCATATCTCCTTTATTTTTTCGCCAATCCGTACCAATCGGCTCCATCAGCCCAAAACATGTAGCGGCACGATCGCCTGGAAAATCCTCATCAACATGCTTGGAATAGAGACAATAGGGACAATGATTCCGTGCTGAACCAGTCGGATGAAGTGATACTTCTTTTCCACAATGTTCACAGAGAAATGTCTCATTTCGCATGATGAATGCCATATTTTTGGTGTTATTTATCATGAGATTGGAGAAAATCAGAAAAAAGTCAACATAAAACATACAAATTTACTGATATTTTTCTTCCTTTTTTATCCCAAACTTGCAAAATAATGCTATTTCTGATACGATAAAACCATGCCTATAAAAGCCAAAAAAACTCAAGCAAAAATCCCAGAAGAACCAATAATCGAACTCTCCATAAAAGATGAAGAGCAGTTTCATGATCTGATTCAGGCAGAGAAACAAAAACATGCTCAAACAAATCAGTATGGGAATATAACGGAACTCGCTGAGCAACTCCATGCTCTTCTCAGGCAACAAGATAGTGAAACCTGCCTCAGTGTCATCACTCGTGGTGCGCTCGGACTCTGAAGTTCTGATATACACTACGATACTGCTGAATCAGATATCGCTGTACGATTTCGTATCGATGGTGATCTCGTAACAATCACCACATTCACAAAGTGAGAATACAAGCTCCTTCTGGAACGCCTGAAATACAAAAGTGACCTGAAACTCAACATCACTGAAGTACCACAAGATGGAAAATACCGTATCACCGATGATGGAGAAAAAATCGATGTCCGTGTTTCGACACTTCCTGTTCGTTATGGAGAAAATGCTGTCTGTCGTATTCTCGACTCCACAAAATCCATACCAAAAATCGAAGATCTCGGCTTCATGTGGACATCGAAGCGCCAGATCGAAAAGAGTATGCGGAAAAAGAGTGGGACGATTCTTGTCACATGACCGACAGGAAGTGGTAAGACAACAACACTCTATTCCATGCTCACCACACTCAATACTTCTGAGAAAAAAATCATCACTCTCGAAGATCCGATCGAATATGAACTTCCTGGTGTTATCCAGAGTGAAGTCGATGAACGAAAAAACTATACCTATTCTACTGGACTCAAAGCCCTTATGCGTCAAGATCCTGATATCATCATGATCGGTGAAATCCGTGATCTCGAATCTGCTACGATTGCTATGCAGGCTGCCATGACGGGACATCTTGTTCTCTCGACACTTCATACAAAAAGTGCAGGTGAAACCATAGAACGTCTCATGAATATGGGAGTTCCGAATTATATCCTCGCTTCTGGACTTGATGTGATCATCGCACAGCGACTCGTACGAAGACTCTGTCCACACTGTATCGAATCCTACGAGGCAGATGCGAGTCAAGTCGATATCATCAAGTGGATGCTCAAAGATATCGGAATCGCAGGTCTCGCAGCCAAGCGAGATGCTTATACACTCCATCGTTCGAAAGGTTGTGAAGCGTGTGGAATGACCGGATATAAGTGACGCCTCGGAATCTATGAAGTGATGAATTTTTCTGATGAGATTCGTGGCCTTATCCGTTCTGGAGCAAGTCCGAGAGAAATCATCGAAACAGCACGAAAATGAGATCTCATGCTCATGCGAGAAGATGGAATACTCAAGGCAATGCAAGGAAAAACAAGTCTGGAAGAGCTCTTCAAGGTGATCGAATAACTGAAAAATATACAAAAAACACACTATTACGTGTGTTTTTCTTTGTGTTCCCTGTGGCTCCCCGAATAGGATTCGAACCTATGACCTACCGGTTAACAGCCGGTTGCTCTACCGCTGAGCTATCGGGGAGTGGAAGGAACGGGAGCATATTATGAAACTTGATACGAAAGTCAAAAATTTTTTTCACTTTTTTCTATTTCTCCCTACAATCGAGGTTCCAAGGAGAACAATAATGAAATTCAGAAAATATTTATGAATCATCTCAATATAAACATCATCGCCTATGGGAAAAAGTGAGAAATAATTCTCTGACCGATTTCGACAGTTATTAATGCGGACGAACGAATAGCAATTGTCGGGAAAAACGGTGTCGGAAAAAGTACTTTCATGAAAATTCTCACGGGAAATATCACCGAATATCAGTGAAATATCGAGAATATCGGCGGTATCACACTCGGATATCTCGAACAGATTCACTTCATGGATGAGTCTCGAAATGTACGCGAAGATCTGAAAGATGCTTTCGCAGAGATCCGTTCGCTCGAGAATGAGATCAGAAAAGAGGAAGAGAAAATGAATGAAACAGGAGAATATGAGCGCTACACGGAACTCATCGAACAATTCAAACTCCTCGGTGGATACACGTATGAGAACGAGATTGAGCGCGTTGCTCGTGGTATTGGGATTTTCCATCTCCTGGAACGTACGCTTCAGGATGTCTCTGGTGGCGAACGCACGAAGATTGCGCTTGCGAAAACACTTCTCTCGAAACCTGAATTTCTCCTGCTCGATGAACCAACGAACTTCATCGACCTCGAGAGTGTCGAATGGCTCGAGAAATATCTCGAAAATAGTTGGAAATGAGGATACATGATCGTCTCACATGATCGTGAATTTCTGGATCGCACCTGTACAAAAGTCATCGAAATCCTCGGTCCACAAGGCATCTCTATCTATCATGGAGATTACTCATATTCTGTCGACCAAAAGAAACTCGCGATGGTGCGGGAAGAAAAAGCCTATGAAGAGCAACAAACTATGCTCGAGAGTGAGAAAGCGCTCATCAATCGATTCCGTGCAGGATCTCGTGCTGGATTCGCCAAAAGTCGCGAGAAACAACTCGAAAGAATAGAACTCATCGACCAACCAATTCGTACACGTGAGATTGGATTTCGTTTCGAAACGCCAAAAGAACGAGCACCAGAAAACATACTCAAAGTGGAAGATGCTTTCATCGGACGAAAAGAACCATTATTCTATGTTCGTGATGCGCAACTCTCTGTATGAGAGAGAGTGGGGATTGTCGGAGAAAATGGCGTCGGGAAAAGTACGTTTCTGAAGACAATTCTCCGAAGTGCACACTATGAGGAAGTAGAGTGAGAAAATGAAGACATCCTGAACCATCTCATCGAGAACTATCCACATGTGCTCGAGTGATATCTGAATCTCGCCAAATGAATACGTATCGGATACTACAGCCAACTCCATGAATCCCTCCGAAGCGATATGACAATTATCGAGAACTTCACTCTACATGGACTTCCCTATTCTCTGGAACGTGTCGGTGGTATCATCGGACAATATGGATTCGCCTATCATGACGGATCGAAGAAAGTCTCGAGTCTCTCAGGTGGTGAACGCTCACGACTCCTCTTCGCAATACTCTGTCAGAATCCGTATCACCTCCTCATTCTCGATGAGCCGACGAATCACCTCGACTATGAGACTCGAGAATCCCTCGAACAAGCGATGCAGAAATATGAGGGCACTGTACTCTTTATTTCTCATGATCGCTACTTCGTGAACAAGCTCGCGAATAAGCTCTGGATAATCCAAGATGGTGAACTCATCATCTCCTATGGAAACTACGATGACTATCAGTACAAAAAAGAGCATGGGATCTCACTCGATATGTCACTCTTCAACGCTGATGGAGAACTCGATCTCGTTCTCGAAGAAAAACTCGGAAGCAAAGAAGCAAAAAGAATCCGAGAAAAGTTCGCTCGCAGAAGAAAATAAAAACCTATCAACTTTTGTCTATTAAGCCAATAAAATCCCCAATTGGGGATTTTATTTTCGGGCAATGAATGAAGGAGCTTACTGCATCCACATACATTTATATGTCATCGCTACTGCATTGGCAACAGTAGTGTTACATGTAACTTGATTTGCTGTACCATTCGCTCGACAATAGAGTGCTGTTGTACCAGGTGTAGTGAATGCTGCTGATCCATTACATGTGACAGCCACGGCAGTACTCGCTGGAATTCCAGTACATGTATATGCTGTTGCTGTTGTTGTGATAGTCGACGAAGCGATAGTACATGTTCCTGCAGCTGTTGTAGCAGTACCCGTAGCACCGAGCTTGAATGTACCATTGACAGCGATATTTCCTGGGAATGATGAGTTTCCATTCGCATCATTGATGGTGGCTGTTTTTCTTCCAGCCCAACCACTAGTCCAATTATCAGGAGAGCTATTGATTTCGAGACCACTTTCAGCATTGAGATAGATGATTTCATTCGTTTGTCCTGTTGGGTATGATGCTGATTCTCCAGCATTTAGGACAAGCTGAGCACCTCAGCGATCTATGATATTATTCGTGAGTACACTTCATTCTACACGTATATTGCTCGTGAAACGACCCTCTCCTGTCACATCGAGCTTGTAGGCTGGAGTTGATGTTCCGATACCTACATCTCCTGCGATGATCGCCCCACCTGCTGTACTACCTGCTCCACCATATCATACGGTGAGTCCACCCTGCGACCCGAGGAGCCCATCAGCCATCCAGAGAGATTTATTATTGTGGGATCGTATCCATGTCGTATCCTGCATGAACCAACCTCCACCATATGTCTGACTATACCAACCTTTTGTACCATTGGTTCGGATCCATCCATTCACGAAGACATCACCAGCAACATCGAGCTTGTAGTTCGGAACAGAATCTCCGATTCCTATGTTTCCTCCATTTCCATAGATCCAGTTTCCGATGTTGAGTTGATCGCTACCAGTACTCGAGATGCTTGGTGAAGTGTTCGCTCCGATGAAGATATTATTATCTCCAGAAGTGAGTCCAGTTCCAGCAGCATATCCAAATGCAATATTGTAGTTACCAGTAATATTTGATCAGAGAGCATAGACACCATCTGCAGTATTCCAATTTCCTGTAGTGTTTTTTCGGAGAGCGAGTACACCATTTGCAGTATTTCCACTTCATGTAGTATTCACATTCAAAGCACCTACTCCATTCCCAGTATTCCAATTTCCTATAGTATTGGCATACAGTGCACTACCACCATTGGCAGTATTGAAGAATCCTGTGGTGTTGGAGTAGAGGGCACTATTTCCGTTCGCAGTATTGTTGGTTCCTGTGGTATTGTAATAGAGTGACTGATATCCATTCGCAGTATTAGCATTTCCCGTAGTATTAGAATAGAGAGCATTGACACCATTCGCAGTGTTGTAAGACCCTGTAGAGTTGGAGTAGAGAGCATTGACACCATTGGCAGTGTTGGAGTAACCTGTCGTGTTAGAGTAGAGTGCTACTGTACCATTCGCAGTGTTCTGATATCCTGTGGTGTTGGAGTAGAGAGATTGATAACCATTCGCGGTGTTGTAAATTCCTGTCGTATTCCAGAGGAGAGCGCTGGCACCATTCGCGGTGTTGTTGGATCCTGTGGTGTTGGCATATAAGGACTGATGTCAATTGGCAGTGTTCCACATTCCCGTCGTGTTGGAGTAGAGTGATTGATAACCATTCGCAACATTGTAGCTTCCTGTGGAGTTATTATGTAAAGACTCTGCTCCATTCGCGGTGTTGCCAGATCCTGTGGTGTTATAGAAAAGAGAATCATTTCCATTCGCGGTATTGTTGGATCCTGTGGTATTCGCCTGAAGAGAGCGAACACCGTTCGCAGTGTTCTGAACTCCTATCGTGTTGGCGTAGAGAGCTGCCTGTCCGTTCGCGGTGTTATCATATCCTGTAGTGTTGGAGT
This sequence comes from Candidatus Gracilibacteria bacterium, assembly GCA_028687475.1. Classification (NCBI taxonomy): domain Bacteria; phylum Candidatus Altimarinota; species Candidatus Altimarinota bacterium. Next base: position 134,056 of record JAQUAB010000002.1, read on the forward strand.
AGAGAGCAACATGACCGTTTGCGGTGTTCCACAATCCTGTTGTATTGTTGAAGAGAGACTGATAACCATTGGCAGTGTTGGCAGAACCTGTAGAATTGGAACGCAGAGCACTCATACCATTCGCGGTGTTATAGTTTCCTGTAGTGTTGGAGAAGAGAGCAGCTTCACCATTCGCGGTATTAGCGAATCCTGTAGTATTGTAGCGGAGAGCATTGGCACCATTCGCGGTATTCCAATATCCTGTGGTGTTGTATTGGAGGGCAACTACACCGTTCGCGGTGTTATTGAACCCTGTTGTATTGGAGAAGAGGGCATTTATACCATTGGCAGTGTTGCTGACACCAGTCGTATTGGAATAGAGAGCTTGGACACCATTGGCAGTGTTGGAATATCCTGTTGTGTTGGAATTCATCGCGCCGATACCATAACAAGTGTTACCAGATCATGTTCCTGGACAGACTTGATTCGTAGATGTACCAGGTGTAGACCAACTCGCGAGACCATTCGCATCACTCATGAGGATTTTCCCAGCTCATTGCGTTCCATCAGCGATCTTGATAGTACCTGCGATGTCGAGCTTGGCAGTTGGAACAGCAGTTCCGATTCCGATATTACCATTCGAGAGTATCTTCATACGACCACTACCGTTCACATTGAATGACAGGGCATATGCTCCGATAACACCGATATTTCCATCTATACCATCGAAATATATCTCATTGGTATCCAGACCGAGATTCGATCCTATACGTAGATTAGCATTCGCCACACTCGAACCTCCGATAGTTCATCATCATCATCGTATATATACATCTCCATCAATATCGAGTTTTTCTATCGGTGTAGCTACTCCAACACCGATATTTCCTCCATTTCCATAGATCCAGTTACCGATGTTGAGCTGATTCTGTGCAGTAGCATTTGATGCTTGGACATTGGCACCGATGAGGATAGTGCCACTTCCACCAGATATAGCATTTCCAGCTCCATATCCGATAGCGACCATATTGTCCCTATTTGTATTGTTGAGTTTCTGGATACTGGTAACAATAGCGGTACCACTTGTACCGAAGTCTGGATGGTCAGGGAGACGCTCGAGAGTGGTAGAATTGATAACAAGCATAGTAGTACTCCAGAGTCCTGATATAGTACTGCCGGTCGTGCTGAGATTGATATAATCCCCTGCAGATACTCATGAGAGTGCTGGTGATACAGTGATACGACGAGTAGTCGAAGCAGAAACAGTACCTGATGAGAGAATATTAGTGCGATTATCGAGAGCGGAAGCACCGAGAACCGTATTCTGATTGCCTGTGACATTCGAGAAGAGAGAAAAAGATCCATTGGCAGTGTTCTGATATCCTGTCGCATTCGAGGAAAGAGCACTGACACCATTCGCGGTATTCTGATATCCTGTAGTATTAGAAGTAAGACTGGTAGACCCATTGGCAGTGTTATGGTATCCTGTCGTGTTATAGTAGAGAGTGGATGCACCATTAGCAGTGTTGTTTTGTCCTGTCGTGTTATGGTAGAGAGAGACTCTTCCATATGCTGTATTGGAAACACCTGTAGTATTGGAGAAAAGAGATTGGAATCCATTAGCAGTGTTGTAATATCCTGTAGTATTCGAGATAAGAGATTGATACCCAAACGTAGTATTATGAAATCCTGTGGTGTTGGATTGAAGACTCGCATAACCAACAGCAGTGTTGTAATATCCTGTAGTATTCGCATTCATTGCACCGATTCCATAACACGTATTCCCATTTCCTGTTCCAGGACAGACTTGATTGGTGGCAGCACCAGGACTTGCCCAACTCGCGAGACCATTCGCATCAGAGATGAGGATTTTTCCTGCTCATTGCGTTCCATCAGCGATCTTGATACTACCTGCGATGTCGAGCTTGGCAGTTGGAGTGGTTGTTCCGATACCGATATTTCCAGTGGTACTTGTGACCATATCCAGACTTGGAGTCGCTGTTACTGTGATTCCTGTCTCACTCTGAGTAATAGATGTTGACCAATCTGTTCACCAACCATTGTAGTTAGCAAAACCTGCAATAACCTCTGAAACGACTATTTTCGGATATTGCCATGTAGTAGATGTTGTTCCGAGAAGTATGACATTCGAAGTACCATCGTATCACAGACGTACGCTCGTGAATGGTGTACGACCTGTAGCAACTGCTCGCGTATTGATCCATCCACTCGTATAATTGTATCATCCAATCTGAAGTTCCCATGCACCAGCACCAGAATAGTCATATCATCGTACAACTATGCTCAACATGGTTCTCGAGTTCAATTTAGTGGTTGGCAATTTGATGACTATTGTACCTACCTGATTCGCTCCACCATCATATTCTGCAACATCATAATAACGTCGTGTAGTAGTACCTACCGTAGAGAAACCTCCGTTCGCTACTTGTAGTTTCGTGTCAGGATTAGCAACCCCGATTCCTATATTTCCTCCATTTCCATAGATCCAGTTACCGATGTTGAGCTGATTACTACCAGTATTCGAGATATTCGGCTGTACGTTGTATCCGATGAATATATTGTTGTCTCCAGAGGTGAGATTCGACCCAGCACTATATCCATTGGCGGTGTTGTTAGAACCTCAATTATTGTAATAGAGAGCGTTGACACCATTCGCGGTGTTGTTGTATCCTGTGGTGTTGGAGTAGAGAGAATTCATACCATTCGCGGTGTTGTTGTATCCTGTGGTGTTGAGATAGAGAGCAACATGACCATTCGCAGTGTTGTTGTATCCTGTGGTATTTGCCTGAAGAGCTCGGACACCATTCGCGGTGTTGTAGTTTCCTGTCGTGTTGGAGTAGAGAGCTGCTTGTCCGTTGGCAGTATTATCGAACCCTGTTATATTAGAGAAAAGAGCTGCTTGTCCATTCGCGGTATTATAATAACCGGTAGTATTTGCCTGAAGTGCATTGTGACCATTGGCGACATTCTGAAATCCTGTTGTATTGGAAAGAAGGGAGTTTGCACCATTCGCGGTGTTGTTGTATCCTGTGGTGTTGGAGTAGAGAGCGGCTTGTCCGTTCGCGGTGTTGTAGCTTCCTGTAGAGTTGGAGTAGAGAGCGGCTTGTCCGTTCGCGGTGTTGTAATATCCTGTGGTATTATTACGGAGAGCATTGAGTCCATTCGCGGTGTTGGAATATCCTGTCGTATTAAGACGAAGGGCACTCGCTCCATTCGCGGTATTGTTGTATCCTGTAGTATTACTGAGAAGGCTTTCTACACCATTCGCGGTGTTGTTGGCTCCACTGATATTAGAATAGAGAGCACTTGCACCATTCGCAACATTGAAGCTTCCTGTGGTATTGGAGTAGAGAGCATTGACACCATTGGCAGTGTTGCTATATCCCGTTGTATTGAAACGTAGAGCACTGAAACCATTCGCAGTGTTGTAGTTCCCTGTGGTGTTGGAGAAAAGGGCAGCTTCTCCATTCGCAGTATTTTCGAATCCAGTGGTGTTGTAGCGGAGAGCATTGGCACCATTCGCAGTATTCCAATATCCTGAAGTATTGTATTGGAGAGCATCTACACCGTTCGCGGTGTTGTTGTATCCGGTCGTGTTGGAGTAGAGAGTATTCGTACCATTCGCGGTGTTGTTGACACCAGTAGTATTGGAGTAGAGAGCGTTACTACCATTGGCAGTATTCCACTTTCCGGTCGTGTTGGAGTAGAGAGTATTTTTTCCGATTGCAGTGTTCTCATATCCTGTAGAGTTGGAATTCATCGCACCGATACCATAACACGTATTATCTGCTCCTGTTCCAGGACAGACCTGATTCGTAGATGCACCAGGTGTAGACCAACTCGCGAGACCATTCGCATCACTCATGAGGATTTTTCCTGCTCATTGACTTCCGTCAGCGATCTTGATACTACCTGCGATGTCGAGCTTCGCGGTTGGAGAGGTTGTTCCGATTCCGACATTACCGTTTGCCTTTATTGTGAACTTCTCTGTGCGAGCCAACCCTGTTGTTTCTGATGTGACAAAAGAAATTCTCTGAGGAGCAACTCCTGGAGAAGCATCACCATCTGCTTTGAAGAAGATTCCTGCTGTCGCCTGTGTATCGAGTCAATCGAACGCTGCAGAAAGCCACGTGAAGATATCATCATCCGCATATACTCCTGTCGGATTGGCAAGTGTACCACGCGAACGGGTTCCCTTGAATACAGGACGAGTTCCTGCTGTATCAGACGCAACCAGTCCAGCAATTCCTGCAGAGGTATTCTGATAGCTGAACAGGAGCTTATCACTCGTGATAAGTGATGATGTTGCCGTATTGCCATCGCTCAGATGTAGAGTAGCTACAGGTGATGCTGTTCCGATACCGATATTTCCATCATTTCCATAGATCCAGTTACCGATGTTGAGCTGATTCTGTGCAGTAGCATCTGGTGCTTGGACATTGGCACCGATGAGGATAGTACCACTTCCACCAGATGAGACATTTCCAGCTCCATATCCTATAGCCACCATATTGTCTCTATCTGGATTGTTGAGACGAGCGATAGAGACAATAGTAGCTGTTCCTGTAGTGCCGAGATCTGGATGATCAGGAAGACGTTCGAGGGTGGTAGCATTGATCACGAGCATGACACTATCCCAGAGCCACGTTATCGTACTTCCTGTACTATCTACGAATACATAATCCCCTGCAGATACTCATGAAAGTGCTGGAGATATAGTCACTCTTCGTGTAGTAGAAGCGGAGATGGTACCAGAAGTGAGAAGTGTCGTGCGATTATTGAGAGCAGAGGCTCAGAGGACAGTATTCTGACTTCCTGTGACATTCGAAGAAAAAGCAGAAGATCAATTCACAGCATTATAGTTTCCTGTGGTATTGAAAAAGAGAGAATATGCACCATTCGCGGTGTTGTATGCTCCTGTAGTGTTGGAGTAGAGAGCATTATTACCATTGGCAGTATTGTTGTATCCTATTGTGTTGTAGAAGAGAGTACTATTTCCATTGGCAGTGTTGGAATATCCTGTTGTGTTGGAGAAGAGAGCATTGACACCACTTACTACATTATAACTTCCTGTGGAATTCGAGTAGAGAGCTTGATATCCGTTGGCAACATTGTAGTCTCCTGTGGTATTGGAACGCAGAGCACTCACACCATTTGCAGTATTAAAGTTTCCTGTAGTGTTGGAGTAGAGGGATGCATATCCATTGGCAGCATTGTTCATTCCTGTAGTATTGGAACGCAGGGCACTCTGACCATTCGCGGTGTTATTGATACCAGTGGTGTTAGAATAGAGTGCTGCTTGTCCATTCGCAGTGTTATGGTTTCATGAGGTATTACTCTGAAGGGAGTTAGCACCATTCGCAGTATTATAATTTCCTGTAGTGTTGTAGAGAAGAGCGGATTTTCAGTTAGCAGTATTGTATTCTCATGTGATATTGGAGAAGAGGGCACTGACACCATTCGCGGTGTTGTAGCTTCCTGTTGTGTTATCATGAAGAGCACCAACTCCATTGGCAGTGTTCTGAGATCCTGTGGTGTTATATCGGAGAGCTATATATCCGTTCGCAGTGTTCTGGGATCCTGTGGTATTGAGGTAGAGAGTACTATTCCCATTGGCAGTGTTCTGGGATCCTGAAGTATTGGAGAAGAGAGTATATGTGCCGTTGGCAACATTTCCAGTCCCTGTTGTGTTGGAAAAAAGAGCATACATACCATTCGCGGTATTGTAGCTTCCTATAGTATTAGTATAGAGAGTTCGATATCCTATAGCAGTATTATAGCTTCCTGTGGAGTTGGAATTCATCGCACCGATACCATAACACGTATTACCAGATCCTGTTCCTGGACATACCTGATTCATCGATGCACCAGGTGTAGACCAACTCGCGAGACCATTCGCATCACTCATGAGGATTTTTCCAGATCATTGGCTACCGTCAGCGATCTTGATGTTGCCTGCGATATCGAGCTTCGCAGTTGGAGTAGCATTTCCGATTCCGACTGTACCAGAAGAGGTGATTACAAATTGTGGATTACTCCATGCATTATTAGTAGCCAAATCCGTAGTAATATAAAAAGAATGACCTGTAGGGATTCATGAAGATAGACTCGCTATTGTACCAATACGAGCAAGTGGAAAATTATTTTGACTCAAACTAATATGTGCCGCGCTTCATCATGTAAAGGTAAAAAACGATGAGAATTTTTCAAAACTTGCCATTGTAGCATGATGAGGATCGTATGAACCAGAATCACCTCCATTACGGATGTAATTTCCCTTTGTGCTAAACTTTGCATTCACAAACTCTGGCGATCATACTGATATATCCCCTCCACTTCCATAGATCCAGTTACCGATGTTGAGCTGATTTTGTGCTGTAGCATTTGGTGCTTGGACATTGGCACCGATGAGGATAGTACCACTTCCACCAGATGTAGTATTTCCAGCTCCATATCCGATAGCGATCATATTTTCACCATTTGGATTGTTGACTCGGTTGATAGCACTGATGAATGCTGTACCAGTAGTTCCGATATCTGGATGATCAGGGAGACGCTCGAGGGTAGTAGCATTGATCACGAGCATGACACTATCTCAGAGTCCTGAAATAGTACTTCCAGTACCATTCATATAGACATAATCCCCTGCAGATACTCATGAGAGTGCTGGTGATATAGTCACCCTTCGTGTAGTAGAAGCGGAGATAGTACCTGACGTGAGGAGACTTGTCTGGTTGGTTAATGCGAAAGAACCAATAGCAATATTTCGATTACCTATGACATTACTCTGGAGAGAAGAATATCCATCGGCGACATTATCATTCCCAGAGATATTATACTGGAGAGCATAAATACCATTTGCGACGTTGCGTCCTCCTGTGATATTATGATTCAAGCTCGATCATCCATTTGCCACATTGCGTTCACCTGTGGTATTCGCAAAAAGAGCAGCTACACCATTGGCGACATTCGAGGTTCCAGTAGTATTGTATCGGAGAGCATTGTATCCATTCGCGGTATTCCATGCACCCGTAGTATTCGCATAGAGAGCACTGGTACCATTCGCAGTATTGTTGACTCCTGTCGTGTTAGAAAAAAGAGCCCCTGCTCCATTCGCAGTATTGTTGACTCCTGTCGTGTTAGAAAAAAGAGCACTATATCCATTGGCGACATTAGAGACCCCTGTTGTATTCGCAAAAAGGGCATTGTATCCATTGGCAACATTTCGATATCCAGTCGTATTGGAGTAGAGAGTATTTCGCCCGATTGCAGTGTTCTGATATCCGGTCGTATTGGAGTAGAGGGCACCGATGCCATAACATGTATTATTCGTTCCTGTTCCTGGACAGACTTGGTTCGTAGATGCATCAGGTGTAGACCAACTCGCGAGACCATTCGCATCAGAGACGAGGATCTTCCCTGCTCATTGTGTTCCATCAGCGATCTTGATAGTTCCTGTGATATCGAGTTTGGCAGTTGGAGAAGTTGTTCCGATACCAACATTGCCACCATTATCTGCTAATACCAGGTTACCGATAGAAGCGCCACCTGAAACTTGGGAAAAAATCCGGGCATAGGTATTTCCTGTAGATGATCCAAAACCAAATACTAATCGTGATCCACTTGTGAGAGGCACATAACTACTATTCCCTATAGCAAAAGGATAAACACTAGAAGAAGATCCTAATATCTCGAATCTCTGCGTTGGATTAGCCATTCCAATACCGATATTTCCATCATTTCCATAGATCCAGTTACCGATGTTGAGCTGATTTTGTGCTGTAGCATTTGGTGCTTGGACATTGGCACCGATGAGGATAGTACCACTTCCACCAGATGAGACATTTCCAGCTCTATATCCTATGGCAACCATATTATCTATATTGATATTGTTGAGTCGATTGATGACACTAATAGTTGCCGTACCAGTAGTTCCGATATCTGGATGATCCGGGAGACGTTCGAGAGTGGTAGTATTGATAACCTTCATGACAGTATCTCAGAGACCAGAAATAGTACTTCCTGAACTATCAACAAATACATAGTCTCCTGGGGATACTCATGGAAGTGCTTGTGATATAGTAACTTGTTGTGGAGTAGAAGCAGAAATAGTTCCCGAAACAAGAAGAGTAGTTTGATTATTGAGAGTATCTGACCCTAGAGCAACATTATTTTTTCATGATATATTGGAGAAAAGTGAATGTGATCCATTGGCAGTATTAGCATTTCATGTCGTATTGTTACGAAGACTATTTACACCATTCGCAGTATTAGCATTTCCTATCGTATTAGAATAGAGAGCAGCGACACCATTTGCCAAATTGTTGTACCCTATAGTGTTGAAATAGAGAGAGCTTACCCCAACAGCAGTGTTCGAATTTCCAGTAGTATTGGAGAAGAGGGCACCATTTCCGTTCGCGGTATTCCAATTTCCTGTTGTATTATAGAAAAGAGACGCTTGACCATCAGCAGTGTTGGAAGTTCCTGTAGTATTACTACGGAGAGCATTGGCACCATTGGCAGTGTTGGAAGTTCCTATAGTATTGGAGAAGAGGGCACCATTTCCGTTCGCGGTATTAAAAGATCCTGTAGAATTAGAAAAAAGAGCGCTATTTCCATTCGCGGTATTGGAGTATCATGTGGTATTAAAATAGAGAGCATTATTTCCATTCGCGGTATTCCAATTTCCTGTGGTGTTGGAGTAGAGGGCATTGACACCATTGGCAGTGTTGGAATATCCTGTAATATTATTTCGAAGAGCCTCTACGCCGTTCGCAGTATTCTGATATCCTATCGTATTAGAATAGAGAGATCCATAGCCATTCGCAGTATTAAAAGATCCTGTAGTATTGAAATAAAGAGTATTCTGACCATTGGCAGTGTTATAGCTTCCTGAAGAGTTGGAATTCATCGCACCGATACCATAACAAGTGTTGCCAGATCATGTTCATGGACACACCTGATTCGTAGCAGCTCCAGGACTTGCCCAAGTGGCGAGACCATTGCCATCAGAGACGAGAACTTTCCCAGCTCACTGATTTCCATCAGTGATCTTGATGCTTCCTATGATATCAAGTGTTGCTATTGGAGACTGTGTATTGATTCCGATTTTTGTTCCATCATTATAGAGAAAATCATTGCGAATCCACTCAGTCCCATTGTAGCGAAGTGTGTCCCCTGGGTATGCATTCGGGATAGATATCGCTGATCCGCCGACACCTGGTGCAGTACAGATAGGCACTCCTGTCGAAGTGAAGGCACTGATAGCATATCATGGTGTCGTACACCCGGGAAACATATTATCGAAATAATTCCGATATGTTCCCCCAGCTATCTCTCCCGCTGGAACTCATGTTGGGTACGTGAGTGCGGAAGTCGTAGTACTGAAGAGACTAGTACTTATCATCGTGCAGAGAACGAATGATAATGTGAGATATGAACGGCGCATAAACAGTAGGAAGAAGAGATAAAAACTATTGAATAACTGATTCCAATCCTGGCGGAGGATCCGACGCTATGAGGTTGTTATATTCGATAACCATAGAGGCTTTCTCGAAACGAACATCCTCATAAGGAACAGATTTCTGATTAGTATACGTATAGTCATATGTACGGAAAAAGTTCAAGTCATAGAGCTGCGCAATACCTGGAGTACAAGTAGTTAGAATAATTGGACACACAGGAGGAGCCTGATAGGATCATCCGATCGTATTTTTCGATATGAGTCATCATTTGATATAGAGTTGTTGTGCTGGGATATTCCATGCACCAGATTGAATATATGAGAAAATAGGATCTACAGTTGTTGGTTTCTCACCAGAAAAGATAGATCATTCTGCATAAAGAAATGCATATATCCTCTTCACATCTCGAGTGATGACGATATTTCCTCCATTTCCATTGATATCCTTGAGTGCTATGATAGCTCTCGGTTCAGTAGCTGTCGAATCTCCGATGGTTGCCTGACTCAATACGATATCCTTCCCTTCTATGATGATAGAGCGTTTCCCTGTCGGCCATATCCAACCAAAATTCGTATCATAGTCATATATTGGTGATTGCTGATAGATGAACTTCAATCCAGTACCAACATCGAGTACTGTACTCGAAATATTTCGAGATATGAGGGCCACATTTTTTTTGATAGTATTGAGGATACTTGCTTGATTGGATGAATTATAGACGTATCCGACATTCGGATTCGTCATGTTATAGATACGCGTCCCTGCGACATTTCCGATAATTGCGATTTTTCCGATGAAGTTCACATTGATTCCATCGATAGTGATACCTGTCTGACTCGTTGTGCCTGTGTCTACAGGAGATCCAGCATACCCATAGAATGGGATATATCCGAGAGCACTACTATGCCCAAATCCCTCGAGAAGTCCATTCGCAGGATTGTAGTAGACTCATGAA